>NZ_PJJK01000099.1:0-57789 GCF_002929785.1 Cryobacterium sp. Y62
CCTATTTTACCTGATCAGATGGGCATTCTCGGTTTAACGCGCCGTCAGAATCTCACGTCGACCGGTGGATTCAGGCTAAGGCCCAGGGAGGTCATCTGTACCATGACCGACGCCAGGTTGGTGAGCAGGATCTCGGGGTCGGTGAACTCCGATCGAGCCTTGAAATCCTCCTGGGAGTACAGCCGGATGCCATCGGTCATCACCTTGACCAGGGTGTTGACACTGGAGTGATCGGTGAAGCGCACCTGGATAACCCACCGCAGTCCCCAGCTCGGTGTCCAGCTCCTGCGCGGTGCGCTCGGCCACCGACCTGGCGGCGATGACGACCTGATGGTCTCGGATGGCCGCGGCGATTTCGTCCCTGCGGGCAGCGACCGGCAGGTCGTCGGGATAGCTGCTTCTGGGAACCGCGGTGAGACGGCGCGCGATACGGGCTGACCGCGCCGGCGGTACCTCGCTCGGCCTGCGCCGGGACGGACGCCGACGGGACTTTCGTGGGCTCACAGGTTCTGGTCGCGCGGGATGCGGCGCACGCGCTGAGAACACGAGGTTCAGGATATCCGGCCCGCGAGCCCCACTCGGTGGCACTCCTGGGTCCAGCGCGCCCAGCAACGCGCGTGAGCCGGCGGCACGCGAGGTGCCGCCGGCTCACGTTCTCAAGCTGTTCTCACAATGGATGGACTACTGGAGAGGCTTAAGGTCCGCCTTGGGCGAGTCCTCCACCCTGAAGATGCCCCACAGGCCCTGGTTGACCTGGTTCTCCAGACCGCCGTCCCGGTAAAGGTAGTCCCCAGGAAGCTTCTGGAGTCCACCGGCCCCACCGAGCAGGTTGTAGTTGAAGGCGTTGCCTGTGAGCAGACCGCCCTCAGCTGTCTTGATCATCGCGTTCGGGTCGCTTGGCTGGTAGCGCCACCCGTGCCCGTTCAGGCTGAAGGTGTGTGGCCGGTCGCGGTCACCACCCGATACGAGCCGCAGGTGCGTCTCGTCTCCGACATAGGCCCGCACGAGCGGTGTGGCCGGGTCGCCGTGCACCACCGACGACATGACGTTGGCCACCTCTGGGTCCTTCGCCAGGCGAGGGGCGAAACGCTCGGTCGTGAAGTTGATGCCCCGGTGCCCCTGGTCGCTGGGTTCGCCCTCCGCTGGGTAGGGGAGGATGGCCCCGGCCTTGTCTCGCAGGATCAGACCGTCGACCCAGTTGAGCACAGCCTCGCGGAAGCTGCGTTTGACGCCGGCGGCGTCGGTGTAGGTGACGTTGGCCTGTGCGCCCGAGGTGATCGCAACTCCGGAGTTGGGGTTGACGTATGTCGAGCCCTTTGGCTCGATCAACAGCGACCCGTAGGACCCGTGGTGGCGACTCCCACGCCGGTCAGCGAAGTCGAGCAGGTTCGCTGCGCCGTCCTCGACCGCGGCATGGGCATACCACGTGTACTTTGTCGTAACTCCTGGCGCTACGGTCTGGTCGTAGTTGTACCCGACCGTGGCCCCGTCGGAGTCAATGACATTGTAGGTCAACAGGTTTGGGTGCATGGACACCCGGTTGGAACGTGGGAAGTTCGTCACGTCCGCAGGCAACGGTAGGTCACCGGTGTGCGCTTCGGGCGTCTTCGGCAGCTCGTTCTTGAGCGTCACCGTGACGCAGTCACCCACATTTGCTCGGATCACCAGGGGCTCGGTCTTCATGGCACCCGTGCGAACCTTAGTCACATCCTCGCTCCGCACGAACATCGTGCCGTACGGGTCGTGGTCACCTGACTTCACGTTGTACACGATGTCCTTGGCGATGGCCGACACGTTGACAGCGACCGCCCTTGACCCTGTCGGGCACGGGGTGACCGAACCCAGCGATCCTGTTGGAGCAACCTTGAGCGCGTCACCGGGCTTAAGGGCTGGCCACGCGTTGCCAATTCCAGGAGCTGCCCGGTCGGGCAGCGGTTGGAGGTCGGAGACCGCGTTCTTGGGGACCCGGAACAGACCCCACATCCCCATCCACTGGTCCTCAAGCAACGGGGACCCATAAAGGTAGTCACCGGGGGAACCGGCGCCGTCCTGCAGGATCGACGGGGTGCCGTTGGCGACGCTGTTTGAGGCTTTGGCGACTGTTGCTGCAGCACCGGGGTTGGTCTTGACCACCTGCGAGCCCTGCAGCTCGTAGTTGAAATACTCCGCGAGCGAGAGGGTCTGGGTGTCGACCGTCCGAGACAGGGGGTTGTCCGGCTCATTCAGCCAACGGTGACCGTGAAGGTTGAACTCGTGCATCTCCTCGTGGGAGCCAGCCACGTTGCGGATGACCACAGGGTCCTTCGAGTACGCCCTCAGGAGCGGCGTATCGGGATCGCCGTTGACCGCGGATGAGTAGGTGTACGCGGGGTCGCCCTTAGCGCCGGTAACCCCGGGTTTCGTCCGGATCTGGAACGGGGCGTTCTTGTAGTTGATCGAGTAGCCGCCCTGGTCTTGGCCGTAGTTGTCCGGTGCCGAAGGTGGGTTGATCGGTGGACCAGTGCCGTTATCCTTCCACATGGGCGTTCGGTCGGAGTAGAAGATGGTCATTTCCCGGAAGTCCGGGCCGCTGGCTGAGCGGATATCGGCCATAGGGCCGACTCCGTTCGTCGCAGCACCAGTCTTCGGATCGTGCCACGTGGCGTCAGCAGGCTCGACGTTCATCGCGGCATAGAGGCCCTTCTGCTGGTGCAGATTGGCGTACTGATGGTCGTGGAAGAAGGTCGTCCGCAACGCTGTGTCCACGAACCACCGGTAGCCGTAGGTCTGGCCAGGCATCGCCGAGGAGCTGTAGTTCCAGCCTACGCTGGTGCCGTCGGAAGCAAGCTCGTCGAACTTGACCAGGTGTACGTGTGTCGAGACCTCGGACGTCTCCTCGGTGGCCATGTAATCACCGTCGAGGCGGTTCACGTGGTCGAGGGGGACGTTGGGATTCTCGTCGAGGTGCAGGTCGTTGGTGGTGAACAGCTGAACGCACTCACCAACCCTGGACCGAATGGTGTACGGCTCGGGTGCCTTCTGTCCTGTCCGTACAGCGACCGCATCGGATTCCTCCACGTAGACCCTTCCCTGCCTGTCCTTCCAGCCCGCGGAGTTGTAGGTGATCGGGGTGTCGATGACGTGTGGCCGGTAGACCCGTGTTGGTGCAGTTGTCGGGCATGGGTCGACGTAGCCGTTGCCGGGCTTGGCCGGGTCAAGAGCAGGCATTCCTGCAGCCTCAAGCGCGTTCGGGCCACGGGGGGCGTCGCCGGGGCGACGGATAGCAGCGAAGGTGTCTTTGACCACCGCGTTCGGCGGACGGTAGGCACGCTGGCCGACGTCACCCTTGACAAACAGTGGGAAACCGGGCTGTGCTGCGGTTGGGGCCGCCGTGGCGCCTGCCCGGTTCGGTAGCTCCTGCAGCGCCTCCAGGGGCGTGCCGTCGGCATACTGGGCCGTGCCGTCGCGCAACTTGTCGAAGATCCGCAGGTGGCCCCAGAAACCCTGGGCGAAGTGCGGGTAGAGGTGGCAGTGGAAGATCGTGTCACCGACCGTGCGCTGAGTGCCGCCGGCACCTCCCTCGATCTTCAGCTCCCGAGCCTCGTGGGGGCCAAACGACTGGACGTCATTAAGCGGTGACTTCGGGTTCTTCGGGTCGGCGTTCCAGCGCTGGGTGTGCTGGTGCCATGGGTGGGTCTCCTTGGCGCCCGGGTGGACGACGTGGAACTTCAGCGGGTCACCGACGTACGCCTTCGGGATCAGGTTGTCCGAATCGGTCACCTTCACGCCGTCGACGGTTCGGGTCAGCTTGCCCTCGTCGCCGAAGACCCATGACTGCAGGTGGGACTCTTCTCCCATGCATTTGGCGCCGGGGTCGTCGACGACCTTGTCGAGCTCGGGCACGTAGCCGTTGCAGAAGTTGTCGCTTGGGGCATAAGTCTTGCCGTTGGGGAGCGTGATGGTCTTGGCCACGCCACCCGGGTTCTCCGGAGTGACGGTCCCACGGTGCTCGAGGATGGCCCGCAGCCGGTTGCGCAGCGGCTCCGAGCGGTAGTTGATGCCGAAGGTCGAGTCCTTCAGCCCGGTCGTCGGGAAGGTCGGTTGTTTCCCGTCCCGGTCCAGAACGTCCTCGTTCTCGTCGAGGAAGATCATGACGGCCGAACGGGTCGAGTCCGCGCCGGCTCGGATGTCGGCGAACAGCTGGGACTCGACTGCGCGCCCACCCGTGAGCAGGTTGGCCCCGGTGATCTGATTGTGCCAGGTCGAGTCCTTCGGGTGTACGACGACCGCGCCGTACAGGCCGTTCTGGACGGTGGTGTGCTTCGGGTCGTTCGGGTCGAGGTTGGCGTTGTCGTACAACGGCGCCTCGCCCTCCCGGTCGGCGTACCAAGTGTAGGTGCGCTCGGTGCCCGTGGCGATGGTCGTGTCCGGGTTTAGGCCTACCCGCGCGCCGTCAGAGGTCTTCACGTCCGCTTGAACGAGGCCTTGGGTGGACAGGCCGATTCGCCGGCCCGCGATGTCGTTGCGCACCTTGACGGACACGCAGTCACCGACGTTGGCGCGCACGACGAGTGGCTGGGTGAGGTTGGGGTTGGCAAGGATTTTTTCCTTGTTCACCCTTGCGTCGGTGTTCTTGAGGGCATACATCAGGCCGTTGGGCAGCTTATCGCCCCAGCCGTTGAGAGGGATGGTCACCTGGAAGGCGGCCAGGTCGTACTCTATAGCGCGGGCACCGGCCGGGCAGACCCCGTTGGCCGGGGTGGTCGGATCGCCAATGACGGCTGTTGCCGCAGAGGGACCCATCAGAGCGGAAGTCGTCATCAGGACGACACCGCCCGCCGCCACGGCGATGACCAAGCGAGAGCGGCGTGGTGTCGAGGCCATGACAGGCCGGGCACGCCGTGCCGGTGTCGGGGCCATGACAGACCGGGCACGCCGTGTCGGCGTCGGGGCATACCCACCGGTCACGTCATCGCTTCGGCGCATGCCCAGGACGAGGCCTGCCAGGGTGAGGAGCAGAAGCACCGGGAACACGCGAGCGGCCTCGATGGCTCCGTGCTCGAAGAGTGCAGCACCCGAGGTCGCCTCCATGTGGCCGCCCGTGGCCGATTCGGCCACCGCTACGCCAGTAGTGCCAGCGGAAGAGGCTGCACCGTTGTGCGCAGCGTGCGGGTCGGCAGCGGCTTCGGCGGAGCCATTGGCTTGGCCCGTCTTGGCCAACCACGCTGCCGAGGGCTGGTGTGGGTGGAACCCGGGTTTGGTCGCGGCAGCGACTGGGGCACCTGGCGCGCCAGGGGGCGGGACGGCACCAAGTGCGACGTTGGCGCCAGGAGCTGCCTGGGCAGCCGGTGCGCTAGCTGAGGCAACCGCGTGGGCGGCGGAGGCATGCTCGGAGGGGAAGATCAGCGTGTGGCCGATCGCACCTGACATGAACACCGCCGTGGTGACGCCGACGACCGCGGCCGTGGCGCGAGCCAAGGATATCATTCGAGATGCCGGCCGCAGGCGCGCGATCACCGCGAACACGATCAGGACGGCCGGTACCACTAGTAAAAGCGACAATGTCCCGTCCCGAAGGAAGTGCAACGCTGAGGTACCCGAACTCCAGTCTTGCTGGGCAGACGCTGCGTGAAGCCCGTGGAGCCAAGCCGTGCCGCCATAGGCGAACACCACTCCCATGCCGACGCGAGCTCTCATAGAAATGTTCATTGGTCTCCCTGTAACGGCATTGAAGGTGTGCTGAGGTCAAGCCGGACCTTTGAGCTGGAACGAATCAGGGCGGAATGGCTTGGTCACGGGTGTGGAGGTCTACGGGGCAACCTTGCTCGGCCGACCTTGGGAAAACCTTGGGCTAGAAACGATCATGAGGGAGTCAGGACCCTACTTCCGGGCGGTGTGGCAATAGCGTCAGCGACGGTTGCTGATGGGCGCTGAGGCTCGGGTGCTGGGGCATGGCGGGGGTCGCGGTAGTGGCCCGGGCGGCTGGGGTGAGCCGGGTTACGGTGACCGGGGGCGTGCGGGAGTTGGACGCCGGTAATGAGCCGTTGGGGCGGACCCGGCGGGTCGGTGGTGGTCGCAAGAGTGTGACCAAGACCGATCCGGGGAGGGCGGCGCTGCTGGCGCTGGTGGAGCCCGAGTCGCGTGGCGATCCGGAGTCGCCGCTGCGGTGGACGACGAAGAGTCTGCGCCACCTGGCCGACGAGCTCACGCAGGCGGGCTGCCCGGTGTCGGCCCCGACCGTGGCGCGCCTGCTGCGGGAGGAGAACTTCGGCCTTCAGGGCAACGCCATGACGATCGAGGGCGGCCACTATCCGGACCGGGATGCCCAGTTCGCCTACATCAACGCCGCGGCCGTAGAGCACCTCGCGGCCGGGCAGCCGGTGATCAGTGTGGACGGCAAGAAGAAGGAGCTGGTCGGCAACTTCCGCAACGTTGGTCGGGAGTACCGGCCGGCTGGTGAGGCGGTGGCGACCAGCGTCTACGACTTCACGGGGGAACTCGGCAAGGTCACGCCCTACGGCGTGTATGACATGGCTGCCCGCACCGGCCTAACCGTCACCGCCGGACTCGACGACACTTTGTACCCCAGAGGCATCAAGATCACCGACCGTGAGATGGCAGACCTGGAAACACAACACCTCACCAGGCACGACTTCCACGGCGACTGAAACTACACCGTAAGCCCAGCAGATCAACCCTGAACTACGCGTGTTATTGATTTACAGGCCCTAAGAACATGGACGGGCCCGGGCCCCGTCCGCGGGCCCAGCTTATAAACTGGGCCCGCGACCATAAGGTGGGCCCGGTCAATGACCCGACCCCGTTCTCGCTATCTTTGAGCGGATGTCGCCCCGACGGCAGCACCGATGCCGCGGATCGCCGGGGTGTGGAAGGTTCCGCCGAAGACCCGCTCGCTCGCGCCGACCCGGTCGAGGTACGGGGTGATCCCGCCCATCTGGAACGGCCAGCCGGCGCCGAGGATCATGCACAGGTCGATGTCCTCGGCCGCATGCACAACGTCGTCGTCGAGCATCCGCTTGATTTCATCGACCAGGCCGTCTTCGACGCGCTGCAGAATCTGCTCGGCGGTCATTGGCGTGCTGCCGCCGGAGATGATCTTTAGTGCACCCTTGTCGAAGCCGGTACGGCGTCCCTTACCGTCCCGTTCGAGAATTTTGCCGTGCGCGGCAAGCTTGTGCAGGTTGTCGCTCTCGAAGAACCGGTCGGGGAAGGCCGCATGGTGCGTGTCGAGCACGTGAGCGCCCACGGTGAGGCCGACCAGCTCGAGCAGCTCAAACGGGCTCATCGGCAGCCCGAACGGCGCCACAGCGGCCTCCACGACTTCGAGGGGCGTTCCGGTATCAACGGCGTGCATTGCTTCACCGAGCAGCTTGGCGAGTACACGGTTGACCACGAAGCCGGGGGTGTCCCTGGTGATCACCGCATTCTTGCGCAGTTTGCCGGCGATGACCATGGCGGTCGCGAGGGTGATCTCGTCGGTCTGCGGGGTGTTGACCACCTCGATCAGCGGCATAACCGCGACCGGGTTGAAGAAGTGGAAGCCGACCAGGCGCTCCGGGTGCGCAAGCTTCGACCCGATCTGCTCGACCGACAGCGACGATGTGTTCGTCGCCAGAATCGTCTCGGGCGACACGAACTTCTCGATCTCGGCGAACACGTTCTGCTTGACGCCGAGCTCTTCGAAGACGGCCTCGATCACCCAGTCGGCGTCGGAGAATAACGACTTGTCGGTCGTGCCGGTGACGAGCGCGCGCAGCCGGTTGGCCTCGTCGGAGGAGATTCGATTCTTAGCCTCGAGGGCCGCGATCTCCCCGTGAATGTAAGCAACACCTTTGTCAACGCGGGCCTGGTCAAGGTCGGTGATGACGACGGGCACCTTGAGTCGCCGCACGAACAGCAGCGCGAACTGGCTAGCCATGAGGCCGGCGCCGATCACGCCGACCTTGGTGATCGGTCGGGCGAGCTTCTTGTCCGGCGCTCCGGCCGGGCGTTTTGCCCGCTTTTGCACGAGGTTGAAGGCGTAGATGCTCGCCTGCAGCTGGTCGCCGGCGATGAGACCGGCCAGGGCCTCGTCTTCGCGCTGGAAACCTTCGGCGCGGTTACCGCTCTTGGCCGCTTGCAGCAGATTGAGCGCAACATAGGGAGACTTCGCGACTTCACCGATGCGGTTAACGAGCATCTTGCGGGCGATATTGATGGCAACGTCCCATTTGACCAGGCGTTCCATCTTGCCGGGGGTGTTCGGGCGAGACACCTTCGTCGTACCGGCGATCACCCCGTCGGCCCAGGCGATGGAGTCCTCGAGGAACCGCGCCGAAGTGAACATGACATCCGCGACGCCGAGGGCGAGGGCATCCGCTCCGGTCAGGGTACGGTTGTTCTTGAGCGGATTCTCGATGATGATCTTCAAAGCATTCTCGATGCCGATCAGGTTGGGTAGCAGGTAGGAGCCACCCCAGCCGGGGATCAGGCCGAGAAAGACCTCGGGCAATGCGATCGCCGGCACGGCCGCGTCCACCGTACGGTAGCCCGCGTTCAGGCCAATTTCGAGCCCGCCGCCGAGTGCGAGTCCGTTGATGAAGACGAACGACGGCACACCGAGGGTGTCGAGCTTACCGAGGGAGTGATGGCCGAGCTGGCTGAGCAGCCTGCCGACCTCGAGCGAGGGGATTTCGGCCACCTTGCTGAGGTCCGCTCCGGCGGCGAGAATGAACGGCTTGCCGGTGACGGCGACGCCGTGAATCTCGCCCCGCCCGGCGCGAGCTGCCAGCTCGTCCAGAGTGGCGGCAAACTCGAGCAGGGTGACCGGGCCAAGCGTGTTCGGCCGGGTGTGGTCACGCCCGTTGTCCAGGGTCACCAGGGCCAGGGTGCGGTCGGCACTCAGCGGTACGTCGCGCACAAAAGAGTGCGTGACGACCTCGTCAGTGGAGATCGCGATCAGCGGGGAGAAGTCTAAGGAGTCGTAATTAATTGTGCCCGTGTCGGTCATCGCTTCGCTGCCTTCTTGTTGAAGTGCGGGTTTTCCCAAATCACGGTGCCACCCTGGCCGAGACCGATGCACATGGCGGTGAGACCGTAGCGCACTTCCGGGTGGCGCTCGAACTGGTGGGCCAGCTGGTTCATCAGGCGAACGCCCGAGCTGGCAAGCGGATGCCCCACCGCAATCGCTCCGCCGTATTCGTTCACACGCGGATCCTCGTCATCGATGCCGAAGTGGTCGAGGAAGGAGATGACCTGCACAGCGAAGGCTTCATTGAGCTCGAACAGGCCGATGTCGGTGATCGACAGGCCCGCCTTGCGCAGCGCCTTCTCGGTCGAGGGTATCGGGCCGAGGCCCATGACCTCCGGTTCGACGCCGGCGAAGGCGAAGCTCGTCATGGTCATCTTCACGCCGAGGCCGAGCTCCTCGGCGGTGGCGCGGCTGGCCAGCAGGCACGCAGATGCGCCGTCATTGAGCCCAGAGGCGTTGCCGGCGGTGACCCGTCCGTGGGAGCGGAAAGGGGTGCGCAGGCCGGCCAGTCCCTCCATGGTCGTCTCCGGGCGCGGCGCTTCGTCGCGCGTCGCCAGGCCCCAGCCCGATTCGCTGCGGGTCGCAACGGAAATCAGGTCGGGCTGAATCGTGCCAGCTTCGTAGGCCGCGGCGACCTTCTGCTGGCTGCGCAGCGCGAACCGGTCTGAACGTTCCTTGGTGTATTCGGGGAACCGGTCGTGAATGCGCTCAGCGGTCGCTCCCATGTTGAGGGCGTCTTCGCTGACGAGCCGCTCGGAGAGGAATCGTGGGTTCGGGTCGGCCCCAAAACCCATCGGGTGACGACCCATGTGCTCGACGCCGCCAGCGATGGCGAGGTCGTAGGCACCGAAACCGATCGAGGACCCCATCATGGTCACCGCGGTCATCGCCCCGGCGCACATGCGGTCGATCGCGAATCCGGGCACCGATTTCGGCAGCCCGGCCAGCAGTGCAGCCGTGCGACCGAGGGTCAAGCCCTGGTCGCCGGTCTGTGTTGTGGCAGCGATCGCGACGTCGTCAATACGCTCCGGGGGTACCCCCGGGTTGCGTTCCATCAACCCGATGATCGCCTTGACCACGAGGTCATCGGCTCGGGTATTCCAGTACATGCCCTTTTCGCCGGCGCGTCCGAACGGGGTTCGGACCCCGTCCACAAAGACGACTTCTGCTCTCTCGGCCACAATGCCTCCAGTACGTGTTGGGTCAGGTCAAAATCGACCTGTCAGGTCGTTTCGATCCTACGGCGGCGAAATTTCCCACCCGAATCGTTTGCCGGATCCTACGACTCCAGATCCGACACGGGATCGGCCATTTGTGGAACTGCTACAAAAGCATCCGCTATCAATTGTGCAGTCACGTCAACTTGCCAGCGTCGCGCCCCTAACTGGGTCAGCGCTTCTCCGACGGATGCCGAATCCGGCGGCTCCGGCGGCGTCCATGCCACCCGACGCAAAAAGTCCGGGGTCAGCAGGTTCTCCAGGGGAATCGCCAACTCGTCGGTGACGGTCTGCAGCGCAGCCCTCGCCGCCTTGTAGCGCACGTCTGCCTCAGGGTTACGGTCGGCCCAGGCGCGCGGTGGCGGGAGGGTGTCGTTGCTCGCCTTGAGCGGCGGCAACTCGGTGGTAGCGAGGCCACGCTGAATGGCGGCCCACCAGCGGTCGAGTTCGTTGCGACTCGCTCGCCCGTTGAACTCGCGCAGGTCGGACAACGCCTGGCGGGTCGCGGGGAGCACCCGGGCCGCGGCGAGCAGGGAGGCGTCAGGAACCAGGCGGCCGGGGGAGACATCCACGTCACGGGCGAATTCGTCGCGGGCCAGCCAGAGCTCCCGGGCGACCGCGAGGTTGCGCTGGCCGCGCAGCGAGTGCAGACCGGACAATCGTCGCCACGGGTCGACGCGGGCGGCCTTGGCCTCCTTGGCCAGGGTCGCGGCGAATTCCTGATCGGCGATTTCGGTCTTGTCGGATTCCACCAACAGATCGACCATACGGTCGCGCAGGTCGGGCAGCAGCTCCACGTCGAGGGCGGCGTAGACCAGCCACGATTCCGGCAGCGGCCGGGTCGACCAGTTGGCGGCTGAGTGTTCCTTGGCCAGGTGAATGCCGAGCAGCTCTTCCACCACGGTGCCAAGGCCGACACGGGGGATGCCGAGCAGTCGGGCAGCCAACTCGGTGTCGAAAATGTGTGCCGGGTCAAGTCCCACCTCGCGCAGGCAGGCGAGGTCCTGGCTGGCGGCGTGCAGAATCCACTCCACGTCGGCGAGGGCCTCGTTCAGTTCACTGAAATCGCCGATCGGCGGTGGGTCGAACAGAAACGTTCCGGCGCCGCGACGGTAAATCTGAATGAGATAGGCGCGTTGCGAATAGGTGAAACCGGATGCCCGCTCCGCGTCGACCCCGATCGGCCCATTCCCGGCCGCCAGGGCGGCCGTGGCGGCCAGGTAGGCCTCGTGGGTATCCACGACCCGGTGCACAACGATGGTCTGGTTGGATTGCGATTCAGCCACGGGCTGCTCGGCGTGCTGACAACATGCTGACTCCTTCCCCAGCGGGAGGGAGTCCGGCGAGCATGCAGAGCAGCTCGCCCCACCCCTCGACGTGGGCGATGAGATTGTGATCCAGGGGTGTCCACGACGCGCGCAGCTCAATCTGCGCGCCATCTCCCTGTTTGGCGAGTTCGCCAAAGCCTGACGAGATTATTTTAGTCGCCGTTCCCGACGCCGCGGTGTACCTGGCTTTGCGGGAGTTCAGAGCATCGACCAGCCAGGCCCAGGTGACCTCCGCCAGAAAGGGATCGAGTCCGATTTCTACCTCGAGCGGCGCCTGTGCAAAGCAGACGACGCGAAACGCACCGTTCCACCCGTCTGGCTCATCCGGGTCGTACAACAGAATGAATCGGCCGGTTCCGAGTTCGGAGTCCTTGCCGTGTCGGACCGGCGTGATATTTGCCGCCAGGGCGAAGGAGTACGGCGCCAGCTGGGCCGGCGCGGAAATCTCGGTGACAACTAATTCGGCCCGACTCGTGGCGCGACGAATCATTGACAAAGCCGCGGCAAATTCGACGGGCAGCGATTGATCAGTTTCGGGCACGTCTGCAGACTAGAGTTTTTTCTGGGTGTTGTCCGTGAGGCACGCCGACCAGTTGGAGGTGCAGGTGAACGAGGCACAGCCCCCAAACGGGCGCGGAGACGCTGCACAACGGTCGATTCTGGGACCGATGCTGGCTGTCACCGGCATGGCCATCGCCGGCGCGGCCGTCGCTGGTCTTACCGCCGGCGCCGTTCTCGCCGCGGTCATGGCCAAAACCATCGTCACACCTCCGACCAGACGTGAGGATGACACGCGGGTATTCGCGGTCGACCTCGGACGCGGCCTGATCACCCTGCAACGGCACCGTGATTCGATGCTCCCAGGCGACTACAGCTTCTTCTTCGGCAACGACACTGGCCACGCCCGGGTCGGCGCGATCACCGAGCGAACGGCCGCAACCGTCAGCCGGCGCATCCTCGCGGTGGACTACGGCGACCTCCAGGCGGCCCGGCACGGCCGGTTCAGCGGCTGGCTCTACACCGGTCCCGACGATGTCGGCTTTACCTGGCAAAATGTCATCGTCCCGACCGCGCTTGGCCCGGCCCCCGCCTGGCTCATTCCAGCGGATGCCGCAGCCGCCGGTGGTCGCTGGGTGGTCCAGGTGCACGGACGGGCGGTGCGCCGAGAGGAGGCGCTGCGGGCGGTGCCCGTGTTTCGGGCGGCCGGTTACACGTCGCTGCTCGTCTCCTACCGCAACGACGGAGACGCCCCGGCTAGCCCCGACGGGCGCTACGGGCTGGGCGACACGGAGTGGGCCGACGTCGATGCGGCCATCAGCTTTGCCGCCGACCAGGGCGCGACCAGCGTCGTGCTGATGGGCTGGTCGATGGGGGGAGCGATCTGTTTGCAGGCCCTCACCCGCAGCGCGCAGGCACCCCTGATCGTCGGGATGGTGCTGGAATCTCCCGTGATCGACTGGGCCGACGTCGTGGCCGCGCAGGCCATCGATCGCCGGTTACCGAGGCAGATCGCCCGCGGAGCAGTCGCGCTGATGGGGTCACGTCGGGGACAGTGGTTGACCGGACTCAGAGCGCCGATCGACTTCGGGCGGCTCGACTTCGTGGCGCGCGCCCGCGACCTGCACCGGCCCATTCTGCTACTGCACAGCGACGATGACGGCTTTGTTCCGGCGACCGGGTCGCGCCGCCTCGCCGACCGGCGGCCCGACGAGGTGACCTTTGTAGCGTTCACCGAGGCGCGTCACACTAAATTGTGGAACTACGACCCTGGCCGGTGGAACGCCGAAATTGCCGGCTGGCTGGCTCGGCTAGCGCAGCGCTGACCGCGCCGAGGGTCACGCCTCCACGTGCTCCCGCAACTGACGCTTGGCCCGGCCGAGCATGGCGCTCATGCCGCGCAGGCGCAGTGGTGAGACAGCCTCGTTGAGTCCGATCGACTGCGGGTAGTCATCGGGAACGGCCAGCACCCGCTCTACGCTCAGTCCGTCGAGGCCCTGCGCGAGGATCGACGCGAAGCCGCGGGTGGTGGGTGACTCGCGCGGAGCCGTCGCGTGCAGGTGGAACAAGCCATCGGCATCCACTTCAACGAAGATGAAAACCGGCGACTGGCATTCGACGACGCGTTCGAGCAGGTCGGGGTGATCCTGAAACTTCTGTGGAAGTTTCGGCAGCTCGTTGGCGAACTCGAGCAGCAACAGCAGCCGATCCTTCTGCTCGAGGGCGAGAAAATCTTCCCGAATCTCGGCCAGCAGGTCCGTGGTCATCGGCGAGGAGCCGGAGCCGGGGCGTCGCCGGGCTCGGTGCCGACGGCGATCGGTACGGCGACGGCGTTGCCCCACTCGGTCCAGGATCCGTCGTAATTGCGCACATTCTCGAAGCCGAGTAGGTAGGTCAGCACAAACCAGGTGTGGCTTGACCGTTCGCCGATGCGGCAATAGGCGATCACGTTGTCGCCGTCGGTCAATCCGGCTTCATCCCGATAGATCGCGTCGAGTTCGCTGCGCGAGCGAAAGGTCGAGTCCGTGTCTGCGGCGCGAGCCCACGGCACCGAAGCAGCCGAGGGAATGTGGCCGCCGCGCAGGGCACCCTCTTCGGGATAGGCCGGCATCGTCGTGCGGGCGCCGCTGTATTCCTCGGGGGAGCGCACGTCGATGAGTGGCTGACCGAAGTGGCCAAGGACGTCGTCCTTGAACGCCCGAATGGGAGCGTCGTCGCGTTCGACGACGGGGTAGTCGGTGCGGGTGACGCTTGAGGCATCCGTGGTCATCTCGCGTTCCTCGGCGAGCCATTTCTCGCGGCCACCATCAAGCAGGCGAACGTCGTCGTGGCCGAACAGGGTGAAGACCCAGAGGGCGTAGGCGGCCCACCAGCTGCTCTTGTCACCGTAGATGACTACGGTGCTTTCGCGGGCGATGCCCTTACTCGACAGCAAAGCGGCGAAGGCGGCACCGTCGATGTAGTCGCGATTGACCTTGTCGTTGAGGTCGGTATGCCAGTCGATCTTGACCGAACCGCGAATGTGGCCGACTTCGTAGAGCAGCACGTCCTCGTCGGACTCCACCACCACGAGACCGGCGTCGCCCCGGTGTTGGGCCAGCCACTGTGTGGAAACCAGTTTCGAGGGGTGCGCGTAGGCGGAAAATTTCTCGGTCGTGTCGAACGGGGCAGACATGTAACCTCCAGGTGGACCGGGGATGCATTCGCAAGTCGGGTTGACCGCGGATTAGGCTTATCGATGCCCACCACTTAAACCTACGCGGTGCCGGCACACTACGCATTTTGGTATCACTGCGCATTTTGCAGCACGAAGAACGAGAATGGGCGTTTCAGCATGGCACCAGAGGCCCACGAGAAGGCACAGCACACGGTTCCGCAACTCGCCGACCGCACGCCGACGATCACCGGTCGCGAAATCGTGGCCGAGCTGGTGCCGCCTCCCCAGTTTGAACACGCCTCGTTTGAGAACTACCGCCCCGACCATGACTATCCGTCCCAGATGACCGCGGTCGAGAAACTCATCGAGTTTGTCAATCCTCGGCCGGCCGGGTTCTTCTCCCGCCGCCGTCAGGCCAAGGACGACCTGCCGGGAATCTACCTCGATGGCGGCTTTGGCGTCGGCAAGACCCACCTGCTCGCGGCGCTCTGGCATGCGGCGACCGGCCCCAAGTATTTCGGCACCTTCATCGAGTACACCGCACTGGTCGGTGCGCTCGGGTACCAGGAAACCATCAAGGAACTGCGCAGCGCGAAACTCATCTGCATCGACGAGTTCGAACTCGACGATCCGGGCGACACCATGGTGATGACCCGGTTGCTCGGCGAACTCGTCGCCACCGGCACCCGGGTGGCCGCCACATCGAACACCCCGCCCAACTCGCTCGGCGAGGGACGGTTCGCCGCGCAGGACTTTCTGCGGGAGATCTCCGCGATGAGCGCCAACTTCGAGACCCTGCGCATCGACGGCCTCGACTACCGTCGTCGTAACGTATCCGGCCAGGCAGTCTCCGTCGAACCCGAAGCCCGCGAACACCTGGTCAATACCCTTCTTCAGCGCGGTTCAAAGGTTACCGAAGACGACTTCGGTGCCCTCATGCGCCACCTCGGTACCGTGCATCCTTCCAAGTATGTGAAGGTCATTCGCGACGTCGAGGTCATC
The DNA here is from genome assembly GCF_002929785.1 of Cryobacterium sp. Y62. NCBI lineage: Bacteria > Bacillati > Actinomycetota > Actinomycetes > Micrococcales > Microbacteriaceae > Cryobacterium > Cryobacterium sp. Y62. Next base: position 15,712 of record NZ_PJJK01000099.1, read on the forward strand.
GCCATCCGCGGGGTGTACCTGCTGACCGATCAAACGGATGCCCTCCGCCTCGTGGCCTTCATCGACCGCGTCTACGACGCTGAAATTCCCATCGTCGCGAGTGGGCGCCCACTCAATGAGGTCTTCGACGACGAAATGATGGCGGGTGGCTACCGCAAGAAATACCAGCGTTCGCAGTCGCGTATGGTCGCCCTCACCACCGGAGAGTTGCCGCCGCACACCGATTAGTTCGGATTGACCCGGAACAATTTGACCGGACATGAAGCTGCTGTGTGCGAAACGTGACGTTAACAAATCACTCAGGCTCGTAACCGGTACGAAACACGTCGGAACGTTTGTTGTAACAGCCGCCTCAGATACTGGAGTCGTATCCGAGGCGGTTCACCTCGCGCTACACCGTACACACTCGACACGCGTGAGGATTTTTTTATGGATACCGGAAGCATTGCCTGGCTGATCACAGCCACCGCCCTGGTGTTGTTCATGACACCGGGTGTCGCCTTCTTCTACGGCGGACTGGTCAAGGCCAAGAGCGTCATCAGCATGATGATGATGAGCTTTGGGGCTCTCGGGCTCATCAGTGTGCTCTGGATTTTGTATGGCTACAACATGAGCGTTGCTGGCAGTCCAACGGCTTTCTCCGGAAACCCCTTCTCCGATTTCGGATTGGGTCAGCTCGCGACGAGTGTCGGTGGCAATGTTGGTCTCCTCAGCGCCACCTACGGGGCCACCTTCGCGATCATCACCGTCGCGCTGATCAGTGGTGCGGTCGCCGACCGGGCGAAGTTCGGCTCCTGGATGATCTTCGCCGGCGTTTGGGCGACCCTTGTCTACTTCCCGGTCGCGGCTTGGGTCTGGGGCGGCGGCTGGATCCTCAACCTCGGTGACAGCATGGGCCTGTCGGGCGTCATCGACTACGCCGGCGGCACCGCGGTGCACATCAACGCCGGTGCCGCTGCTCTCGCTCTCGCTCTGGTTCTTGGCAAGCGCATCGGTTTCCAGAAGGGCATCACCAAGCCGCACAACGTTCCGCTAGTGCTGCTCGGTGCCGCAATCCTTTGGTTCGGCTGGTTTGGCTTCAACGCCGGCGCCGAATGGATCACTGGTCTCGCCAACGTCGGCCTCATCGTCGTCAACACCCTCGGTGCCACTGCAGCGGCCATCCTCGCCTGGATGCTGGTCGAGAAGTTCAAGGACGGCAAGGCCACCTCGGTCGGTGCGGCTTCCGGTGCCGTTGCCGGATTGGTCGCCATCACCCCGGCCTGCGCCAACCTCGAGCCCGGCTGGGCCCTGCTGCTCGGTGCCGTCGCCGGTGCCGTCTGCGCTCTTGCCGTCGAACTCAAGTTCAAGCTCGGCTTTGACGACTCGCTCGACGTGGTCGGAATCCACCTTGTCGGCGGGATTATCGGGACGCTTTACCTCGGCTTATTCGCCATCGACACCGGGTTTTTCACCGGTGGCGGAAACTTCGGTCAGCTCGCCGTTCAGGCCATCGCGGCCTTCTCGGTCCTCGTCTACTCCTTCGTCATCGCCTACCTGCTCGGTCTCGCGATCGAAAAGACCATCGGCTTCCGCATCAGGAACGAAGACGAACTGGCCGGAATCGACACGAGCGTGCATGGCGAAACTGGCTACGCCCTCGAGCGTGTCTAGTCTTTGACACTTCCGACTGGTCAGGCAATCGGGCGGTACTGGAGCGGAATCATCCGCTTCAGTCTCGCCCTTTGCATGCCCGACCAGGGTGCTGCCGGTGAACGGATGCCGCTGGTTCAGCCGCGAACGCAGGTGCCGGAGGAGACCGGGGCGTCGAGGCCCGGTGCCTCGTTGATGACCGGCTGAACCTCATCGAGCGCAAGCGCATAGCCGACGTTGTCGGTGTTCGACGCCTTGGCGAAGATGACGCCCACGACGAGGCCGGACTCGCTCAGCAGCGGACCACCCGACTCGCCCTGCTGCACGTCGGACGCCACGGTGTACACCTGGCGCGGTGTCGGGTCCTGGCCGTAAATGTCGGCGACGCTGATGGTTCCAAGCGAGATGACCTGGGCCGGGTCGGAGACGTACGGTCCGCCGAAGGGGTACCCATCAGCGACCGCGCCGCTGCCCGCGGCGAGATCGTTGCCGACGGCGAGCGGGGCTGCGCCGAGGCCAGGCACGGAAATGACGGCGAGGTCATCGACCGGGTCGAAGTAGACGATCTCCCCGGCAAGGGCTTCCCCAGACGGTGTCTCAACCACGGGCTGGTTCACCCCGGCCACGACGTGGGCATTGGTGATGACGCGGCCGTCGGACACCACGAATCCGCTGCCCGACTGGCTTTGGCCACAGGCGTAGGCCGTTCCGGTGATGCGCACGACGGACTGCGCGGCAACAGCCAGGGCCGGACTGCTCGTGTCGGCCTGAGCAGCATCCGGTGTCGGGCCGGTGAAAGCATCGACGATGCGTGGCAGACCCTGAGACACTGCAACGGAGCGAAGTTGCGCCATCAAGGCCTTGACCCGGTCAGGAGTCGCCGAGTCGATGCGGGACACCACGGTAGATTCAGCGATGGCGGGAGAGAGGAATGGGATTCCCAGGGCACCGATGCTGAACGCGACCATCGACGCCACGAGAGCCGATGCGACCGCCGCGAATGCTGCACCAAGCACGCGGTTGATGGTGCCGAGTGGGGAACGCTTCGATTTGCGGCCGACCATGCTGCCGGCGGAAGCACCGATCGAGTGCCCAATAAGCACGAGCAGAACGGCCACGGCAATCGTGCCGGGGGTGCGCCATTCCGGAGCGGGAATCCAGCCGCCGACCAGCGGCACGACGAAGAAGGCGGCGAATCCACCGGCGACCGCGCCGATGATGCCGGTCAGGCTGCGTAACAGACCACTGCGGTAGCCGTTGACGAGGGCGACGACCAACAACAGAATGAGCAAGAAGTCGAGCACGGTTGAGCCTGACATGCTTCTCCCTGAGTTGATGCTGCACGTGTTGTTTGGTCACGATTTCGCCTTATTCATGGTTACACAGGCCTCCTTCGCGATTGCTGAGCGCAGCCCCCGCCCCGCGTTCTTTCCCGGCCGATCAACAGGCGCGGGGCACGCCAAACTGAAGTATCGTGAAGCGATGACCGACGTTGGCCCGAAAGTACAGCGGTGACTCCAGCAGAGTCCTTGCCCATCTCAACGATCGCACCACCCCTGGCCGGGCGGGCCGTGGCCAGCCAGCGCTGGTCGCACCTGGTGTTTCTGCATTGGCGAGTGGATGCTGCGCTGATCGCGCCGCTTTTGCCCAGCGGCCTGGTTCCCGATGAGCATGACGGATCGAGCTGGGTGGGCCTCATCCCGTTCGTCCTCGATCGCGCGACAGTTCTTGGAAGCATGCCGATTCCGTACTTCGGCACTTTCGTTGAAGTAAACGTGCGCCTCTATGCCGTCGACGCCCAGGGGCGTCGCGGCGTTGTGTTCGTATCGCTGGAGGCCAGCCGCCTCGCCGCCGTGCTCGCTGCGCGTGCGCTGTTCTCACTGCCCTACATCTGGTCGCGTACGCGGCTATCGGTTGATTCGGGACAGTACCGGTACACCGCGACGCGCCACCGCGACAGAATGGCGCACACCGAGGTGGTTGCTCGGCCGAGTTCAGTCGCCGTGGTGGATGACTCGTTGGCCGACTTCTTGACCGCGCGCTGGGCGCTGTTCACGCGCGTCCGCGGTCGCACCGTGCATTTGCGCAACCATCACGAGCCGTGGCCGCTGTACCGTGCCGAGCTCGTGAGTCTCGACGACACGCTGCTGGCCGCCGCCGGTTTCACCGGTCTGACCGAACGCGCTCCCGACTCGGTTCTGTACTCTCCCGGAGTGACGACGTGGTTCGGCCGGGGTCGTTGACATGGTGCCAGCACTTAGAAAGTTCTAAAAAATACCGACAACAACCGCGTCATCGAGGGAGTATTACAGCATGGGATTTCTTGACTTTCTGCTGGGCCGAAAGGACTAGGCACCGACCGGCGACCGGTCGCCTCGGTTTAACAATGGTCCGGTAAACAATGGTTCGGCAGGCAGCGAGGACGAGATTGCCGTCGAGCGGTACCAGTACCTGCTACGCACTGCACCGCCCGAGACCATCGAGAAGGTGCACACCGAGGCGTTCTCCAAATTGACTGAGGAACAGCGCGATATTCTTTTTCGCCAACTCACCGAGAACCTTGAACCGAGTGAGCGTCCAGCGGATGCCGTACCGGCCCACCTGGCCCAGGCGGCGACCCGGGCCGAGCTCCGCGAGCCGGGCACACTCACCCGAACCTTCGGAAACCAGAATGGCATGGGCTTTGGCAGCATGGTCGGCGGATCACTGCTCGGTCCGGTCGCCGGATTCTTCATCGGATCAGCGCTGGTGAGCGCTTTCATGTCGATGGACGGCGGCGGCACGGATGCCGGTGCCGACGCGAACAGCGAAACCAACGCCGATTCGGGCGGCGACTCCGGTGGAGACGCTGGAGGAGATTTTGGCGGCGGTGATTTTGGCGGCGGTGATTTCGGTGGGGACTTCGGGTTCTAATCTTCCAGAGCCGTTAGTGGAGGGCGGCGATGGCCTCACCAATGGGAACGTCGCCGTCAGTGAACTCGATGAATTTGCCGATGCTGTTGTCGCTCGCGAGCACGGCTGCGGCGACGAGCGCGACGTTCTCGCGAGAGGTGTCGCTGTCCGTGCTGCCTGATCCCACACTGATGGAACCGCTCGCGGCATCGAGGGTCAGCGCGCTCGGTCCGAGGATGGTCCAGTTCAGTGAGGTTGCCCGCAGGTAGCCGTCGGCAGCCGCCTTAGCCTCGTAGTAGGCGAACATGCCGTCGTCGGGAGAGGCGCCATGGACGGCGCGCGATCCCTTATACGAGACCATCACGTAACGGTAGATACCGGCCTGCGCGGCGGCAACCATTGAGCGGATGGCCGCATCGCGGTCGACCGCGTAGGTGCGCGCAGTACTGCCCCCGCCGGCCCCGGCTGACCAGACGATGGCGTCGTGGCCGGCCAGGAGCGTCGTGAGCTGATCCGTGGACAGATTCTCGACATCCGCTTGCAGCGGGGTTGCGCCGGTCGCTGAGACGTCGGAGGCATGCTCGGGGTTGCGGATAAGGGAGCTGACCTCATGGCCGGCAGTGGTGAGCAGGTGGGCTAGGTGGAGGGCAACTTTTCCGTGCCCGCCAATGATCGCAATTTTTGTCATGTCATTCAGCCTGTCACGATTGGCTGCGGGAAGCGCTCAGGCTTGAAGAAAACGCAGCAGTATCGCGGCGAGCGCAACGCAGCCCAGTTGGATGCCGAGAAAGACGGCTACCCAGAAAAGCCCCGGAATGTGGGTGAGCCGAGCCAGCTGGTCGGCGTCCGACGATAACCCGGCCGTGCGGGATCGGGACTGCTGTAGCTCAAGGGACGTGCGCAGCGCACCGAGCAGGAGAAGTGCGGTGACCAGCAAGGCGAACACACCCTGCATCTGCGGCGTGCCGAACCAGGAGACGCCGAAGACGACGGCGCCCGTGACAGCGACCGACCAGAGCCCAAACCAGTTGCGTATCTGCACGAGGAGAAGGGCCAGCGCCGCGAGCAGCGCCCAGAGCAGTCCTACGTCGAACCCCCGGCTGAGTAGCCAGGCTGCACCGCAGCCGAGCAGCGCGGGGGCTGGGTACCCGGCCAACAGGGTGAAGATCATGCCCGGCCCGCTCGGGCGGCCGCGGCTCACGGTGAGCCCCGAGGTATCCGAATGCATGCGGATGCCGCCCAGCCGCCGCCCACAGAGCACCGCGACGACTCCGTGGCCGCCCTCGTGCACGATGGTGATGGCGTGACGGGCGATGCGCCAAACCGGCGGAAACAGCACGATCGCCGCGGCCGCCGCCACGGTCAGCCACGCGGTGAGGGGGGCTAGAGCGGCGTGCGAAGTCGTCATGCGCTGCCAGATGTCCAAGAGCAGGTCCATGCGTCTCAGACTAGGTTGCACTAATGCGGAGTGAAGGCACAAAAAAGCCCCGATTTCTCGGGGCTTTTCGTGTAGTCGTGGTGGGCGATGCGGGACTTGAACCCACGACCTCTTCCGTGTGAAGGAAGCGCGCTACCAGCTGCGCCAATCGCCCAGTTGTACTCACACCGCAAAATCGAAGTTGCTGGTGCGGCTTTTGATACTAGCCCAGACTGGCGGGTCGCCGCACATCCACACCGCACACCGGTGTGGCGCGGGTCATCGCCTACTCCAGCTCGACGGCAGAGTCGCGTCGCCCGGCCCTGTCCGCACACCACCCGCAACACCCCGCACACCACCCGCAACAGCCCGCGCAACACGCCGTACAAGCCTCGGTTTGGTTTCCGTCTTGCTATTCAGCTAGAGTCACTGAGTACGCAGAAATGCGGACAGTTGCGGATGTGGCGCAGTGGTAGCGCATCACCTTGCCAAGGTGAGGGTCGCGAGTTCGAATCTCGTCATCCGCTCGAATGAAATGGAATCGGCCTACGGACCGGTTCCAATTCGTTTGGTATGAACCCAACTGGTGGATTGGCCGAGAGGCGAGGCAGCGGCCTGCAAAGCCGTTAACACGGGTTCGAATCCCGTATCCACCTCAATTCCTGGTGCACTCGCCGAGAACTGCATTGCATAGACACCGTACTTCCCAGAATCTTGGGCGATTGGCGCAGCGGTAGCGCGCTTCCCTGACACGGAAGAGGTCACTGGTTCGATCCCAGTATCGCCCACAGAGCATCGCAACAAAACACAGGAACCCCGGTCAGCCGGGGTTTTTTTGTACCCAGAACCGGCCGTGCAAGATCTGGGCGATAAGCCAGCTGATGCGCCCTTGTGCAGCATCCGCTGCCCGCGTAGTTTTACGCGCAGGAGGTGAGTGCAATGCGCGCCACAGAGGGAGATCGGATTGTCATTCGCGGCAAAACGGTGGAGCGGCCGGACCGTCGCGGCGAGATACTCGAGGTTCGTGGGATCGACGGCGGGCCGCCGTACCACGTGTTGTTCGACGACCGGCATGAGAGCATCGTGTACCCCGGCGCCGACTTCGTGATCGAACATTCGTCGGAATCGGTCTAGGTCAGCGCCTGATTTGCGCGTCGACCAACCCGCGAAAGCGGATGCCGCGCCCAGATCACCGGGAGGGGGAGAGTTCAGCCGCACTGAACTCTCACCCCGCACCCGTTACCGAATAACCCGTACCAATCGCGGCAGGGTCACCGCCGGAGCATGCTTTGTCGTACCCAGATAGCGGGCGGCGAGCGCGTGCCTGCCGACCTTCAATGATGCGTACGTGAGTGTGGCTGAACCCTGAACGAGCGCCACCGGCTGGCCGACCTTCGTCACCAGGTTATAAAACTGTACGAAACCGGTCACCGTTTTGGTCGCGGAGGTGAAGTTCGCCGTCGCCGAGACGGGCACGCCCACGTGCACATCGCCTCGGGGCGCTATGGTCAGCGTTCCACTGACTCTGGCCGGCTTCGCCACGACGGTAATGACGACAATTGGTGACGTCGAGGAGTTGTAGAAGACCGCGAAACTCTCAGCCGTGATGCGGTGCACCCCCACGGACAGCCTTGTCGTCGTCAGCGTGGAGTGCCACTTTCCGAATACCTGATCGCCAACCAGCGGTCGGCCATTGTCGAAGAAGGTGATCTCCTCGCCGGAACGATCACCGTTCAGGGCGCGGCCCTGACTGTCCGTGACGTCCGCGGTGAAGGTGGTGTGCTGGCCGGCCGTAATAATGCCGGACGGCGTCGCGGTCAGGGTCGTTTTGGTGTCCGGTCCGGTCGGAACGAAGTAGCTGAAGGTTTTCGATGCCGGGGCAAAGTTTCTATCCCCGAGATAGTCCACTCGGAACTGGCGCGTACCGGCTTTGCTGGGGTAGGCATCGGAGTAGAAAATACCGGCCGTGTCGCTCGGCAGGAGCACGGGTGTCTCGGTGCGGTTGCCGGGCTCAATCGACACGACGCGCACACCCCCCGTCGGAACGGCGGTGGCGGGGGCGACGGCCGAGATCTCGCCGTAAACGGAAGCCGCCTGGCCGGCGAAGTAGAAGTCATAGGTGCCGGCGTTAATGCTGACCGTGCCCCGCCCCGTCGAAAGGGTCGGGGCATCCGTTGCTGCCGAGGCGGCGGGTGCGACGATCAGGGCGCCGAGCACGGACGCAATAACCAGCGCGGGCAGGCGCCAGGAGCGCTTCGCGCCAGGGCGGGGGGATGGGGACGGGTGCGGTAATGGTGTCATGTCTCGCTTCTTTGCAGTCGGTGGTGCTCGGGCCCCCAAATCACGGACAAAGTACTCTCATATCGGCTCGGTTTGTAGTGCGTGCGAGCACTATCGTGGGCTCCCCGTCGCTCAGCCGACGATCAGCCCTGCGCACGCCGCTAAAGTTGACGAGTAGGCAAACAACAGGGAGTAATACACGTGGCTGACGGCTTTGCGCTTTTCACCGACCGATCCGTTGTCGCGATGCGCGTCAACGGTGAGTTGAAAGATTTGGCGGCCACCGTGTTGCCGACGGATATTGTCGAGCCGGTCAGCATAGACACTCCCGACGGACTGAATATTCTGCGTCACTCGGCCACCCACGTGCTGGCCCAGGCCGTGCAGACCGTCAACCCGGCCGCCCGCCTCGGCATCGGCCCATTCGTCACCGACGGCTTCTACTACGACTTCGATGTGGTCGACCCGTTCACTCCCGAGGACATCAAGTCGCTCGAGAAGGCGATGGACCGTATTATCCGCCAGGGCCAGCGGTTCGTGCGCCGCGTCGCCACCCACGACGAGGCCCGCGCCGAACTGGCCGCCGAACCGTACAAGCTCGAGCTCATCGGAATCAAAGGCGGCCCCGGCGAGGGCGGCGACGCGGGTGGCAACAACAGCGCAACTGCCGACGAAGAGTCGGTCGAGGTCGGCGGAGCCGAACTGACCATCTACGACAACGTCGACCCGAAGACGGGCGAGACGGTCTGGAAGGACCTCTGTCGCGGCCCACACCTGCCCAACACCCGAATGATCGGCAACGGCTACTCGCTCACCCGCCTGGCCGCCGCCTACTGGCGCGGCTCCGAGAAGAACCCGCAGTTGCAGCGCATCTACGGCACCGCCTGGCCCACCAAGGACGAACTGCGCGCCTACCAGGTACGTCAGGAAGAGGCGGCTAAGCGCGATCACCGCAGGCTCGGCGCCGAACTCGACCTGTTCAGCTTCCCGGAAGAGATCGGCTCCGGCCTGGCCGTGTTCCATCCCAAGGGCGGCATCATTCGGCAGGAGATGGAGAACTACTCCCGCAAACGCCACGCCGAAGCCGGCTACGACTTTGTCTACTCACCGCACATCACCAAGTCGACCCTGTTCGAAACCTCCGGCCACCTCGACTGGTACCGCGAAGGTATGTTTCCCCCGATGCACCTCGACGAGGAACGCGACGACACCGGTCACGTCACCCGTCAGGGCGTTGACTATTATCTCAAGCCGATGAACTGCCCGTTCCACAACCTCATCTTCAAGTCCAGTGGCCGTAGCTACCGTGATCTGCCGATGCGCTTGTTCGAATTCGGATCGGTCTACCGCTACGAGAAGTCCGGCGTGCTCAACGGCCTCACCCGCGTGCGCGGCATGACCCAGGACGACGCCCACATCTACACGACCAAGGAAGGCATGAAAGAGGAGCTGACGACCACCCTCAACTTCGTGCTGCAGCTGCTCGCCGACTACGGCCTCGAGGACTACTATCTCGAGCTCTCCACCAAAGACCCGAAAAAGTTCGTGGGCAGCGACGAAGCCTGGGCTGAAGCCACCGAGACTCTCCGCGAGGTCGCGGAGGCATCCGGTCTCGATCTGGTCGCCGACCCGGGTGGAGCGGCCTTCTACGGCCCCAAGATCTCGGTGCAGGCCAAGGACGCCATCGGGCGCACCTGGCAGATGTCGACCATTCAGCTCGACTTCAACTTGCCGGAACGGTTCGACCTCGAATACACCGCGAATGACGGCAGCCGCCAGCGCCCAGTCATGATTCACCGTGCCCTGTTCGGCTCGATCGAGCGTTTCTTTGCCGTGCTCACTGAGCATTACGCCGGAGCGTTCCCGGTCTGGCTGGCCCCGGTACAGGTTGTCGGTATTCCCGTTTCCGAGCAGTATGGCCCCTTCCTCGATGACGTGATCGCGACTCTGAAGAATTCCGGAGTGCGCGCCGAGGTGGATCACGGGGGCGACCGTATGCAGAAGAAGATCCGCACCCACACCAAGGCCAAGGTGCCGTACCAGCTCATTGTGGGCGAAGACGACCAGGCCAACGGCGCGGTAAGCTTTCGCTTCCGCGATGGCACGCAGCAAAACGGGGTTCCGGTCACCGAGGCCGTGCGCATCATCGTGGAGTCGATCGAGAACCGCGCGCAGGTGACCACGATTCCACTCGTGGCTGTGTCCGAAGTGGAGGCCTAGCATGCCGGCCATTCCCGCAGATCGATTGCGCGGTTCCGACGCGGTGGACGCCGGCGCGGGGGAGACCGCTGCCGAGTTCGCCGGTGTTCCGGATGCCTTTCAGCGGCTCTGGACGCCGCATCGGATGGTCTACATCCAGGACGGGCAGCAGCCGCACCCCGACGACTGCCCGTTCTGCATCGCTCCGACCCTGGACGATGAGAAGGCGCTGATCGTTGCGCGCGGCACCCATGCCTACGTGCTGCTCAACCTTTTTCCGTACAACAGCGGCCACCTATTGGTCTGTCCGTATCGGCATGTCGCCACCTACGACCAGGCCACGCCGGAGGAGATCGCCGAAATCGGCCAGCTCACCCAGATTGCCATGCGGGTGCTCACTCAGGTGTCGAATTGTGACGGCTTTAATATCGGCATGAACCAGGGGCGCATTGCCGGAGCCGGCATCGCCGAGCACTTGCACCAGCACATCGTGCCGCGCTGGGCCCTCGACTCGAATTTCTTTCCGATCATCGCCGGCACCAAGGCCATCCCGCGCCTACTCGGCGACGTGCGCCGCGAGATTTCCGACGCCTGGCCGGGCGCGTTGACTCCCTCAGACGCCACGACAGCTGCCCTCTAGTTTTTCTCAAGACCGGGCAGTGTGCTGGCTCGCCCCGGTCATCCGTTCGACCGATACCAGTCCCGGTCAGACCACCACCGCGTAAGGAATAGGATCATAGTTATGACTGAATCAACCTCTGCCGAGCAGTTCGGCTCGAGCCGCGTTAAACGCGGATTCGCCGAAATGCTCAAGGGCGGCGTCATCATGGACGTCGTCACCGCTGCCCAGGCTCGTATTGCTGAAGATGCCGGCGCTGTCGCCGTCATGGCTCTTGAACGCGTTCCCGCCGACATCCGCTCGCAGGGCGGCGTGGCCCGCATGAGCGACCCCGACCTGATCGACAGCATCATCGCCGAGGTCAACATTCCGGTCATGGCGAAGGCCCGCATCGGCCACTTCGTCGAAGCGCAGATTCTCGAGGTGCTCGGCGTTGACTACATCGACGAATCCGAGGTGCTCAGCCCTGCCGACTACGTGAACCACATCGACAAGTGGAACTTCACCATCCCCTTCGTTTGTGGCGCCACCAACCTCGGTGAGGCGCTCCGCCGCATCAACGAAGGTGCGGCCATGATTCGCTCCAAGGGCGAGGCCGGAACCGGCGACGTCTCCGAAGCCACCAAGCACATCCGCACCATCAACGGTGAGATCAAGCGCCTCAGCTCGATGAGCCGCGATGAACTGTACGTTGCCGCCAAGGAACTGCAGGCACCCTACGAGCTCGTCGCCGAGATCGCCGCGACCGGCAAACTCCCCGTCGTTCTGTTCACCGCCGGAGGCGTGGCCACCCCGGCCGACGCCGCCATGATGATGCAGCTCGGCGCTGACGGTGTGTTCGTCGGCTCCGGCATCTTCAAGTCGGGCAACCCGGAGCAGCGTGCAGCGGCCATCGTCAAGGCTGTCACGTTCTACGACGACGCCAAGGTCATTGCGGATGTCTCGCGCGGTCTCGGCGAGGCCATGGTCGGCATCAACGTGTCCGACATCGCTGAACCGCACCGCCTCGCAACGCGCGGCTGGTAGCGCATCCGTTCGTGACGATTCTCTCGATGGGTACCCGACCGGCAGAAATCGCTGTACCGGCAAGACTGCGGGTTGGGGTACTCGCCCTGCAGGGCGACTTTCGTGAGCACGCGCAGGTATTGCGCGAGCTCGGCGTGAACGTCGCCCTCGTGCGCCGCCCGGAAGAACTGGACCAGATCGACGGTCTGGTCATTCCGGGCGGCGAATCGAGCGTCATGGACAAACTCGCCCGCACCTTCGGCCTCGCCGAACCGCTCCGCGCTGCCATCCGCGGCGGGCTGCCGGTCTATGGCACCTGCGCGGGGCTGATTATGCTTGCCGACACGATTCTCGATGGCATGGACGGCCAGCAGGGCCTCGGTGGACTTGACATCGCTGTGCGCCGCAACGCCTTCGGTTCGCAGACCGCCTCCTTCGAGACTGACCTTGATATTCCGGCGCTCGGCGACCAGCCCGTGCACGCGGTCTTCATTCGGGCGCCGGTCGTGGAGACCGTCGGGCCAAAAGCGACCGCCCTCGCCGCCCTCGCCGACGGCCGCTGTGTCGCTGTGCAACAAGGAAACCTGCTTGGTACCTCCTTTCACCCCGAAATCACCGGCGAATACCGTTTTCACGAGTATTTCCTGCAGAAACTTATCGCTGCCGCGCGCTGACCGATGCCGGAATTGTGCCGGGCGCGCGAGTGTAGCTAGGGTTCAGACATGACTCAGACACGCAGTGGTCAACGATGACCCGCTATGTAGCACTCCTCCGCGGTATAAATGTCAATGGCATCACCGTCAGCATGGCCGATCTCGCTGATACCTTTCACGAACTTGGTTACACCGATATCAAGACGGTGCTGGCCAGCGGAAATGTGCTGTTCAGCATCGACAGTCCACTCGCCGATGCTCCGCTGGCTAACAAAATGGAAACTGCAGCCCTCAAGGCGCGCATCGAAGCAGCCCTGACAGCTCGCTTCGAGTACGAAGCGTGGATCGTGCTCGTCGACGCCGAATCGCTCGACCGCATCGTGCGCTCGTACCCCTTTAACGCCGACCGCGATGGCTGGCATCCCTATGTCATGTTCTCCTCCGACCCTAGCCACCTGAGCGAGCTCGCTGGACACGCCAAGGAACTCGACACGACCGACGAACGCATCGAACTCGGCCACGGCGTGCTGTACTGGGAGGTTCGCAAGGCAGTCGGTATCAAGAGCGCCTTCAGCAAGAAGAGTGCCAAGCTCAAGTACCGTGACACCACGACCATCCGCAACCTGCACACCCTGCACAAGCTGCTGGAAGTCACACCGGGATAGACTGAGGCGGCACCAAGCGTGCACCAACTTCGCAGCGATCACCAGAGCTCGATCGAGCACAGCTTATTCGAGCACAGTTTGTTCGAGCACAACAACGGGAGATGTATGTCCGGGCATTCCAAATGGGCCACCACCAAGCACCAGAAGGCGGTCACCGACTCCAGACGGGCCAAGGCGTTCGCCAAACTCATCAAGAATATCGAGGTTGCGGCACGGCTGGGCGGCGCTGATCTCTCGGGTAACCCAACCCTGGTTGATGCCATTCAGAAGGCCAAGAAGACCTCGGTGCCCAACGACAACATCGACCGGGCCGTCAAGCGTGGTGCCGGGCTGTCTGGCGAACAGGTCGACTACACGACCATCATGTACGAGGGCTACGCCACGCACGGTGTCGCGATCATGATCGAGTGCCTCACCGATAATAAGAACCGTGCTGCGGCCGAGGTACGCACCGCGATGGCCCGCAACGGGGGAGCCATGGCCGACCCGGGCAGCGTCGCGTACAACTTTCACCGCAAGGGTGTCGTTGTGGTCAAGCACCTGCCCACGATCACCGAGGACGACATCATGCTTGCCGTGCTCGACGCCGGCGCTGAAGAGGTCATCGACGAGGGCGAGACCTTCGAGATCCACTCTGACGTGAGTGACCTCGTCGCCACCCGCACCGCGCTGCAGGCCGCCGGCATCGACTATGAGTCCGCCGATATTGCCTTCATCCCGTCGCTTAAAATCGAGGTCGACGCCGAAACTGCCCGCAAGGTATTCCACCTGATCGACGCCATGGAAGACCTCGACGACGTGCAGAACGTCTACTCCAACTACGACCTGTCAGTCGAGGTACAGGCCGCACTCTCCGCCGAGTCCGAGTAGTTCGATGGCGGTCCGGGTTCTCGGCATCGACCCGGGCCTCACCCGCTGCGGCGTCGGCGTCGTCGATGTCGAGGGCAACCGCACGGCCCGCCTGGTGGACGTGACCGTGCTGCGCAGCGCGCCCGAACTGCCCTTGGAACGGCGGCTGCTGCTGCTGTCCCAAGGCCTCGAAGAGATGCTCGACCGGCACCGGCCGCAATTCATCGCCATCGAACGGGTTTTTGCCCAGCACAACGTGCGCACGGTCATGGGAACGGCCCAGATCAGCGGCGTCGCCCTGTTGCTGGCAGCTCAGCGCGGTCTGCCGGTGACCCTCCATACCCCGAGCGAGGTGAAGGCTGCCATCACCGGGTACGGGGCCGCCGACAAGAAGCAGGTCGGCACCATGGTCGCGCGCATACTAGGCCTCACCGAAATTCCCAAACCTGCCGATGCAGCGGATGCCCTCGCCCTCGCGATCTGCCATGCCTGGCGCACCGGCGCCTCCGGCGGCACGCTGCCGACCGTCGTCTCGGTGAAAGCGGCCACGGGCCCGCCTGCCGCGCTGACCCCGGCGCAAAAGGCCTGGCGCGCCGCCGAACGTGGGTCGGTGCCAGCGGTGTCGGCGGTGCCCCGTAGTCTTAAGCGGTGATCTCTTCCGTACGTGGCCTTGTCCTGTCTGCCGTGGGCTCAACCGCCAGCTCATCAACGGTGGTAATCGAGGTGGGGGGAGTCGGGCTGGGCGTGCAGGTGACGCCGGCCACCGCCCTCAACGTGCGCATCGGTGACGAGGCCCGCCTTGTGACCACGCTCATCGTACGCGAAGATTCCCTCACCCTTTACGGTTTTCCCACGGCTGACGAACTGGCCGTGTTCGAACTGCTCGTCGGCGTCACGGGCGTTGGCCCTAAATCTGCTCTAGGGGTGCTCGCCGTGCTTACCCCCAATCAGATCGGCCAGGCCGTCAATGGCGACGACGACGGCGCGTTCCGCAAGGTCAGCGGTATCGGGCCGAAAACCGCGAAGCTCATCGTGCTCTCCCTCGCCGGCAAGATCGCCGTCACGGCGGCGAGTACCCCGACCCGCCCGGCCGGCGCCACCTCGGCCGCAGCAAGCGTGCAGGCGGCGCTGATCGGTCTCGGCTGGTCGGAGCGGGTCGCCGCTGTGGCTGTCGATGAGACCCTTACTGAGCTGACGGATGCTGCCGATACCGATTCAGCGCCCCCAACCGTCGCCGCTGTGCTCCGGCTTGCCCTCGGCCGACTCGGCCCGGCAGCGCACCACGCCACCGGCTCGGCGGCAGCCGCGTCCGGCAAGGATCACCCATGAGTACCGATTCCGGTGTTGAACACTCCGGTGTTGAACACGCCGCCGCTGAACTCAGTAACCCCTCCCTTGAAAGCGAGTCTGAGCTCGCCTTCGAGGGCGCGCTGCGCCCGGCGAGCCTGGCCGAATTCGTCGGCCAAAAGAAGGTGCGCGGGCAGTTGCAACTGCTGCTGACCGCCGCGACGATGCAAAACCGCACGCCCGACCACATCCTCCTGGCCGGCCCGCCCGGCCTCGGCAAAACCACCCTCGCCATGATCGTCGCCTACGAGGGCAACCGGCCGCTACGCATGTCGAGTGGACCGGCGATTCAACACGCCGGCGACCTCGCTGCGGTGCTCTCCTCCCTGGTTCCGGGTGAGGTGCTGTTCATCGACGAAATTCATCGCATGGCAAGATCGGCTGAAGAGATGCTCTATCTCGCGATGGAAGATTTTCGCATCGACATCATGGTGGGCAAGGGCGCCGGGGCCACCTCGGTTCCGCTCGAGCTCGCCCCGTTCACCCTGGTGGGGGCAACGACGCGCTCCGGCCTGCTGCCGAATCCGCTGCGTGACCGATTCGGCTTCACCGCGCACCTGGAGTTTTACGCCGAGAGCGAGTTGGAACAGGTGCTCTATCGCGCCGCCCAGCTGATCGACCTGCCGATCGAGCGCGACGCGCTGGCCGAGATCGCCGGCCGATGCCGGGGCACACCACGCATCGCGAACCGCCTGCTGCGACGGGTGCGCGACTACGCGCTCGTGCACGGGGGCGGCGCCAACATCGCCGCGGTGCACGCGGCGCTCGAACTCTACGACGTCGATGCAATCGGCCTGGATCGTCTGGACCGGGAGGTCATGAAGATCATCCTGACGCGATTCGGTGGTGGTCCGGTCGGCCTCAACACTCTGGCCGTCTCGGTCGGCGAGGAGTCGGAAACCGTCGAAGCGGTCGTCGAGCCGTTCCTGGTACGGATAGGATTCCTCACGCGTACTCCGCGCGGCCGTGTTGCGACCAGTGCGGCCTGGCAACATTTTGGTCTCGCACCACCTCAGGGCGCGACTCCACAGGGAAGTGCAACCCTTCTTGACCTATAATTCAGTTTGGCCCGCCTGTCTAGAGGCATATTCTCTCTAGGCCTGCTGTCGGCTCTTCACCCACAAGCTTCGGCCACCCGCGCCGCAATCGGAAGGTTTCACCGCTCCATGGATTCTTTGACTCTCGTCATGCTGGCCGTTTTGGCCGTACTCGTCTTCTTCATGTTCCGCAATGGCCGCAAGCGCAAGAAAGACCAGGAAGCCCTGCAGGCGACCATGGTTCCCGGTGCCGACGTCATGACCAACTTCGGTATGTACGGCACAATCATTGCCATCGACGAAGAGGCCAACAAAGTCGAGCTGCAGATCGCTCCCGGCGTCATCGTTGAGATCCACCGTCAGACCATCGCTCGGGTGGTCGAGCCGATTGTCGCCGACGATGTCGAAGACGACTCCACTGTTGATAGCATCGACTCGCTCAAGGAGCCGGAATTCGGCCAGCGCGTTGCCGAAAGCGACATCGACACCACCGAACAGCCGAAAAAGGGCGACGCTTAGTCTAGGTCCCAGTCCGCACCAACAACGCACGTACTGCAACACGCGGCGCGCCCACACATTTTGGTGTGGGCGCCAACAGAAAGCTGAGTTCATAGGTGGCTAAGTCGTCGTCTCCAGCCAAAAAGGCCTGGCGTTCCCTGACCTGGCTGGGCGTGCTCATCGTCGGCCTGATCGCCCTCAACGCCTTCGGGGTGTTCACCCAGAACGGGTCGTGGACGCCGAAACTGGCCCTCGACCTTGAGGGTGGGACGCAGATTATTCTTGCCCCGCAGGTCGAGAGCGGCGCGACCGTCACTTCTGAGCAGCTCACCGAGGCCGTTGGCATCATTCGCCAGCGGATCAACTCCTCGGGAGTCTCCGAAACCGAGGTCAACACGCAGGGCGGCCAGAACATCGTCGTGTCGATCCCCGGTACCCCCGATGATGCCACCCTGGAACGCATCAAGTCCTCGGCCAAATTGGAGTTTCGCGCCGTGCTCGTGGCCGGTCAGCCGTCCGGTCAGACTGTCGGCGCGGACGGGTCCGCGACCCCCGCACCGGAAGCGACCGTCGACCCGAGCCTGTCGACGACTCCAACGGTCGAGCCCACCGACGCGAGCGACCTCAACTACGTCACCCCGGCCCTCCAGGCCGAGTACGACGCCTTCGACTGTGCCGCGATCAACACCACCAACGTCGCACCGGCCGATGAGCCCCTCATCACCTGCGAAACGGATGGCTCGATCAAGTACATCCTCGGTCCAGTTGAGGTAGATGGTTCCACCATTACAGACGCCACCAACGGCCAGCGCACCACATCGTCGGGCGCGACCACCGGTGAGTGGGTCGTCAACATTGTCTTCAACAGCGAGGGAACCACGAAGTTCGCCGATGTCACGACCCGGCTGAACAGCCTCAGCGGGGCACAGAACCAGTTCGCCATCGTGCTTGACGGTGCCGTCATCTCGGCGCCCTCGAACACGCAGGGAGCTATTCTCAACGGCAAGCCAGAAATCTCCGGCTCCTTTGATCAGGACAGCTCGAAGGCCCTCGCCGACCAGCTCAAGTTCGGCGCCCTTCCGATCAGCTTCACAGTGCAGAGCCAGGACACAATCTCGGCCACCCTGGGATCAACACAGCTGCTCAACGGACTCATCGCCGGCCTGATCGGGTTGATCCTCGTCGTCATGTACTCGCTCGCCCAATACCGTCTGCTCGGCCTCATCACTGTGGCTTCGCTCGGAGTGGCGGCCGTGATCACCTACCTGCTCATCACGATCTTGTCCTGGCGTGAGGGCTACCGCCTGTCGCTGGCCGGAGTTGCCGGCCTGATCGTGGCGATCGGTATCACCGCCGACTCTTTCATCGTGTACTTCGAACGCGTACGCGACGAGCTGCGTGACGGTCGCGGTCTGGAATCGTCGGTCGAATCCGGCTGGAAGCGTGCCTTCCGCACCATCGTTGCTTCCGACGTCGTGAACTTTCTCGCCGCCGTCGTACTGTTCGTGTTGGCCGTCGGTAACGTGCGCGGCTTCGCCCTGACCCTCGGCCTCACCACCATCGTCGACCTGCTCGTGGTCAGCATGTTCACCCACCCGATGTTGCAACTAGTCGCCAAGACGAAGTTCTTTAATGAGGGTCACAAGTTCAGCGGCCTTGATCCTCGTGCCCTCGGCGCGGTTTACCGTGGCCGTGCCCGCTTCGTACCCTCGTCGGCCGTGTCGGCGACGAAGGTGGCTTCCTCGAGCAAAGAGGCGGCCAAGCGACAAACGATCGCCGAACGTAAGGCTTCAGAACTTGTAGGCACCAGTACTGATCGATCGACAGGTGGGAAGGATTCCTGATGGCCAGCTTCTCGAAGTTCGGAAATGACCTCTATACCGGGGCACGGTCGCTCAATATTGTCGGGCGCCGCAAACTCTGGTATCTCATTGCCGGTGGCATGATCCTCATCGCGCTGGTCGGCCCCTTCCTGCTGCGCGGCGGTTTCGTGTTCGGCATCGAATTCACCGGTGGCAGCGAATTCGTCGTCTCCCAGACGACGAGTCAGTCGCAGACCACGGCAACGGATGCCGTCGCAAGCGTCGTTCCGGAAGCGGTATCGAAAGTTTCCACCGTCGGCTCAGACGGTGTTCGGATCCAGACCGACCAGCTGTCAGAGGGGGAGACCACTGGCGTGCGGGACGCCCTCGCCGCCGGCTATGACGTTCCGGTCACCGAAGTCGCCACCTCCTTTATCGGGGCCACCTGGGGACAGGACATCACCGGCCAGGCGTTGCGCGCCCTGGTGGTGTTCCTCGTGCTCGCCGGTATCATCATGGCGGTCTACTTCCGCACCTGGAAGATGTCGGTCGCGGCCATGGTTGCCCTACTGCACGACCTCGTAATCACGGCCGGGTTCTATGGCATCACGGGGTTCGAGATCACGCCGGCCGCGGTGATCGGGTTCCTGACCATTCTCGGCTACTCGCTCTACGACACCGTAGTGGTCTTCGACAAGATTCGGGAGAACACCAACTTCGACGGTTCGGGCTCAAGCCGCACCTTTGCGGAATCGGTCAACCTCGCCGTGAATCAGACGCTGGTGCGCTCGATCAACACCTCCGTCGTCGCCGCCCTCCCCGTGGCATCCATTTTGTTCATCGGGGCATTCGTGCTTGGCGCTGGTACCCTGCGTGACATTTCACTGGCCCTGCTGATCGGCATCTTGGTCGGTACCTATTCGACGATCTTCATCGCGTCACCGCTGTACGTTCAGCTGCGCGTCGGTGAAGCAGCGATTGGCAAGCATGACAAGCAGGCTTTGGCCGCGCGCGCCAAGGCCTCCACACCCGCTGTGGAGTCCGTTACCGCCTAGCTTCCGCACCTTGATCGAAACGGCCAGTCCTTTGGGACTGGCCGTTTCGCTGCATGTGGTCGGGACGGATCGCTGGCAGCGTACGGGGGAGGCGTCACGAACCGGCATAATTGAGGGAACGCAAGCACAGCCCGCGCGGTTTCTACCGCGGGGACTCGGAGGTGAGACCATGACGGACACGACGACGCCATCGCCAGCCTCGCTGCGCCGTCTGGTCCCGCGCATTTTCTCCCGCGCTCAGCCCGCCGGGGCCGTCGACCGTCTGGTCAAAACGGTGCGGCTGAACCACCCCAAGGTCGACCTGTCGATCATTGAGCGTGCCTACACGGCCGCCGAACGTGCCCATGACGGGCAGATGCGCCGCAGCGGCGAGCCGTACATCACTCACCCAGTGGCGGTGGCCCAGATTTTGGCCGACCTCGGCATTGGCACCAAGACGATTGCTGCGGCGTTGCTGCACGACACGGTGGAGGACACCGACTACACCCTCGATGCCCTGCGCGCCGATTTCGGTGATGAAATTGCGATGTTGGTCGACGGCGTCACCAAGCTCGACAAGGTGAAGTACGGCGACTCGACTCAGGCCGAGACCGTGCGCAAGATGATCGTTGCCATGTCCAAGGACATCCGCGTACTCATCATCAAACTCGCCGACCGGTTGCACAATGCGCGCACTTGGGGCTTCGTACCGAACGAATCTGCCGTGCGCAAGGCCACCGAAACCCTTGAGATCTATGCACCGCTGGCACACCGCCTGGGTATTCAGGCCATCAAGTGGGAACTTGAAGACCTCTCGTTCGCCGTGTTGTACCCCAAGCTCTACGCTGAAATCGAAAGTCTGGTCAAACAGCGCACCCCGCAGCGCGAAGAGTTCGTGCAGCAGATCATCGACATCATCAATGATGACCTCAAGTCCGCTCGAATTCGCGGCAAGGTTGCCGGGCGCCCCAAACAGTACTACTCGATCTACCAGAAGATGGTCGTGCGCGGCCGCGAATTCGACGAAATCTACGACCTTGTCGGCATCCGCATTCTCGTGAATTCGGTACGGGATTGCTACGCCGTGCTGGGATCCATTCACGCCCGTTGGACCCCACTGCCCGGCCGGTTCAAGGACTACATCGCCACCCCGAAGTTCAACCTGTACCAGTCGTTGCACACGACAGTGCTCGGCCCGAGCGGTCGTGCGGTCGAGATTCAGATTCGGACCACCGAAATGCACCAGCGCGCCGAATTCGGTGTCGCCGCGCACTGGAAATACAAGGAACAGGTCAACGGCAAGAGCGCCGGGAGCCCCGGCCCGCAGAGCGACACCGACATGGCCTGGCTGGCCCACATATCGGACTGGCAGGCCGAAACTGCCGATCCCGGCGAGTTCCTCGACTCACTACGCTACGAAATCGGTGCCAAAGAGGTTTATGTCTTCACGCCGAAGGGCCGCGTTATCGGGCTGCCCTCGGGCGCGACCCCGGTTGACTTCGCTTACGCCGTGCACACCGAGGTCGGCCACCGCACCATGGGCGCTAAAGTCAATGGCCGTCTGGTTCCCCTGGAGAGCGAACTCATCACCGGAGACGTTGTCGAGGTATTCACCTCGAAGAACCCCGACTCCGGGCCCAGCAAGGACTGGCTCAATTTCGTCAAGAGTCCCCGAGCGCGCAATAAGATTCGGCAGTGGTTCACCAAGGAGCGCCGCGACGAAGCTATCGAGCAGGGCCGCGACGCCATAGCCAGGGCCATGCGCAAGCAGAACTTGCCGCTACAGAAGCTGATGAACCAAGACTCTTTCGCGGAGGTCGCGGCTCAACTCAAGTATGACGACGTGTCGGCTTTGTATGCTGCGGTCGGTGAAGGCCACGTCTCGACCCAGTCCGTACTCGAAAAGGTTGTGTCCTCGGTGCAGAGCATCGAAGACAACGACAGCAACGACTTTCCGGTTGCTGCCCGCGGCCGGCCGCAGACCACCCGGAACGCTGATTCTGGTGTGCTCGTGCGCGGTGCCCCGGACATTCTGGTCAAGCTTGCCCGCTGTTGTACGCCGGTTCCCGGCGACAAAATCGTCGGATTCGTCACCCGTGGTGCCGGTGTCTCGGTGCACCAGGCGGCGTGCCACAACGTGCAGTCGCTGCTCAAGGAACCAGAGCGCATGATCGAGGTCGACTGGGCGCCAACGTCGAAGAGCCTGTTTCTGGTGCACATTCAGATTGAGGCACTCGACCGATCCGGATTGCTCTCCGATGTCACCCGGGTTCTGTCTGAGCATCACGTGAACATTCTTTCCGCCACAGTTAACACGTCGAGTGACCGCCTCGCGCTCAGCCGGTTCGTGTTCGAGATGGGTGACACCACCCACCTCGATCGCGTCCTCAATGCCGTGCGGCGTATCGATGCTGTCTACGACGTCTATCGGGTCAACGACGGCTAGACGCCCACTGCTGACTCGGTGCTTCGGTCGGCCGTTACAGGGCTCGCAACGCTTCGTTGACCGCGGCGAACCTGGCCACGGCGATGACGCTGAAGGCTGGACTGCCGCGTTGGCAGAGGCGCACGGCCGCGTCGACATCCGGATACCCGCCGCAGTGCAGTAGTCGGGTCAGAAGCGCGATGATTTCGGGCCCCGCGGTCGGTGACCAGTAGCGCGCCAGGTCGACGGCGGTGCGCAGCGGAGTGGTCACCCGTACGCCCGCAATGCTATGCACATCCTCGGGAGAGCGCACGATTTCGCGCAGCTGCACTCGTGGTGACCAGACGGCGGTCGTGCGGGCGCCGATGAGCACGCAGAACTGGTGGCGCAGGGGCTCAGGTGCTACGCCGTAGATCCACGCGGCGGTGAGGCGCTCCGCGATGGCGCGGGGTGGGACCAACCGGCTGGCGGAGACGGCCCGGTTGGAGCATCCGTCTATTTCATCGATCACACACCAGGAGTCGGCGAGTTGAAAAACCTGCCCGTCGAGCCGGGCGCCGCACAGTTCGGCCAGGGGCAGGTCGTTGACTGTGAGCGTTCGTTCCCCTTGATTCATCATGGCGCCATACTGCCCCAAACCAGATCCAGGCCCCCCAAGGAGCCTGGATCTGTGGAGAAAACGCCCGCCTGTGCAGGTGGGGATAATTTCTGCCGGGTCGTGCTGCGGTACTACCTACTGACCCATTGCCTTGAGCCAGGCTTTGCGAGCCTCGAGCGCTTCGGTGGCGTCCTTGATGGCGGGAGCGTTCTGGCTCTTCTGAGCGGTGGCCAGTTTGTCTTCAAGCTTGGCGATCGCGTCGTTCAGCTGGCCGGCGAAGCCCTCGGTTCGAGCCTTGGTCTCTGGGTTGTTGCGCTTCCAGTGGTCGTCGTCGAGCATGCGCACGACGGCTTCGACCTTGCGCAGACGATCCTCGATGGGCTTGACTTGGTCGCGCGGAACTTTGCCGATAACGTCCCACTTGCGCTGGATAACCGTGAGCGTGTCGCGGGCAACGTTGCGGTCAGTGGCCGTCAGCAGGGTCTCGGCCTCGGTCAGCAGCTCTAGCTTGAGCATCAGGTTCGCGGAGAATTCCTCGTTGTCCTGAACTTCAACCTCGCTCTTGACGGAGTAAAGCACGTCGCCGGCAGCCTTGAACTTTGCCCACATCGCATCGTCCTGCTTCTTGCCGCTGCGGCCGGCCTGCTTCCAATCGTCGAGCAGGTTGCGATAGGCCGACACCCCGTCGGCACCCTGCGGTGCGAGCGCCTCAGCCTGCTCGATCAGGTGCTGCTTCTTGGTACGAACGTCCTTGTGCGCGCTGTCGAGCTCGGCGAAGAACGCCTTACGGTTCTGCTCAATCGTCGTGCGGGCCGCACGAAAGCGCTTCCACAGGTCGTTGGCCTCGCCCTTGGGAATACGCGGGGCATCGTGCTGGTGTGCCTGCCACCTCGCGAAGAGAGCATCGAGGGCAGCGCTGGTCTGCTTCCACTGCGTCTTGGCCGGATCTTCGGCGGCGAGGTGCTCGGCCTCTATCACGATCTCGGCTCGTTCTGCGACGGCGGCAGCGGATGCTGCTTTGGTCTCGATGCTCTGCAGCGCGGTGAGTTCGCTGACGGCTCCGCCGAGGGCGCCGAGGCGTTCGGCCAGCGCGGCCAGGTTGCCGACGGCGTTGGCGTTGGCAACGGCGACGGTGAGATTGGCCACCGATTTGGCGACGTCTGCGGCCGGAGCGCCACCCTTGGCGCGCTGCTCGAGCAGAGTTACCTGCCCGTTGAGTTCAACGTACTTGCGTTCGAAGTAGGCCAGTGCCTCTTCCGGAGTGGCATCCGGGTACTGGCCGACGGCGCGTTCGCCATCCGCCTCGCGCACGTAAACCGTGCCGGTTTCGTCTACGCGACCCCATGGTTGCTGATCTGTCGTAGTCAAGAGCCTCACCTTTGCTGAGTTGTTGTGTGGGCGCCGCGGGAAGAAAAAATGCGGAGCCAGGACATACCCTGACAAGCCTATTGCAATAGCGCAGGGGGATCGATCGATCCTACTGAACTGTTATGCCGGTAATAGTGGTCGGTACGACGGGCGAGGCGCCACCTGCCGTAATTCCAGCCTCCGTGATCTCGGCCTTGATCCGGTCGAGGCCACTCGTGACGCGCCCGAGCACCGTGTAGCCGCCCGCGCTGTCGGCGGGGATGGTGCTGTCTTCATAGACGATGAAGAACTGGCTGCCGTTGGAGAAACCGTCATCGCCGGAACGTGCCATGGCGAGAGTTCCAGCCGGATACACGTCGTCGGTCGGTGCATTCTCCACCGGTCCGTAGCTGTAATCGGGGCCGCCGGTGCCATCGCCCACCGGATCGCCGCACTGCAGCACGAAAATGCCCTCCACCGTCAGGCGGTGGCAGATGAGGCCGTTGTAAAACCCGGTCTGAACGAGGTTGATAGTCGATGAAACCGCCTGCGGCGCCAAAGCACCGTCGAGCTCGATTCCGACCGGAATGTCGTTGAGGGTCATGGTGCCGGTCCAGGTGCGACCTTCGGCCAGCGTGCTGGCGGGCACCTGACCCGAATTGGCACCGTCGGCAGCTGTCGGCGTCGTGGTCGGGATGTCGGTTGCCGCAGTGGTCGCTCCTGGAGTACCTGGTCCGCCGTTGAAGTAGAAGACTTGCGCCACCACGATCAGCGTGAGCACGACGAGCAGGCCCCCACCGGCGATCAGGTTGTCTCGCACGCGCCGCTTCGTCTGGCGCGCGTGCACCGCCCGTCGAGCCTGGTAGGAACGAACACGTCCGCGCTCTTCACGTGCCGCACGCTCAAGCTTGTAATTCGAAGCCACTTGGAACCCCTCCAGGGCCGTCGGGGTTGGCGACGACCGGACAAACGCAATCGGGCGCCAACGCTCCCGACCTCGTAGAACTCTACGCACAAACTACGCTGGAGGAATGTCGGATGCTCAACCGGGTCTGCGCAGCGGCGCAACCCCCCTCGCTGTACGAATGCGCCCGAAAACCTTGGATGAGGTAGCAGGTCAGCGTCATCTGCTCACCCCTGGATCGCCCCTGGTCAGTCTGGCCAGTGACAAGACGGGGGAGCGCGGAAGCGTGTCGGTCATTCTCTGGGGACCGCCCGGCACCGGCAAGACCACGCTCGCACAGGCGATCGCACACAGTTCCGGACGTCGTTTCGTTGAACTCTCGGCTGTGACGGCCGGCGTGCGCGATGTGCGCCAGGTGATGGAGGACGCCCGAACCAACCGGGACCTGTATGGACTGTCGACGGTGCTGTTTCTCGACGAGATCCACCGCTTCTCCAAGGCTCAACAAGATACTTTGCTTCCCGGGGTCGAGAACGGCGTCGTTATCCTGGTCGCCGCAACCACCGAGAACCCCTCATTCTCGATCATTTCCCCGCTCCTGTCTCGATCCCTTCTGCTCACCCTCGAGGTGCTCAGCGACGACGACCTCGGCATTGTTGTGGACCGCGCCGTCACCGATGCGCGCGGCCTCGCTGACCGGTTCGAACTGGAGCCAGAGGCCCGCGGCGCCATCATCCGCCTCGCCTCCGGAGATGCGAGGCGGGCGCTGACCGCGCTGGAGGCGGCATCCGTTTCTGCGGAGTCAACGCTCGAAGCTGGTGCGCCCGGCAAGCCAGTGATCACGACCGACATCGTCTCGCTCGCCGTTGACCGTGCGCTGCTGCGCTACGACCGCAACGGTGACGAGCACTATGACGTGATCAGCGCGTTCATTAAATCGGTGCGCGGCAGTGACGTCGACGCCGCCCTGCACTATCTCGCACGCATGATCGAGGCTGGCGAAGACCCGCGCTATATTTGCCGCCGCATCATCGTCCTTGCATCCGAAGACATCGGCATGGCCGACCCGCAATCTCTCCTCATCGCCGTCGCCGCCGCCGATGCCGTGCAACTGATCGGTATGCCGGAGGGTCGCATACCGCTGGCCCAGGCCGTCGTTCACCTCGCGACCGCCCCCAAATCGAACGCTGCCTACGTGGCGCTCGACGCGGCGATCGCTGACGTGCGTGCCGGCAAGATGGGCCGCGTGCCCAAGGGTATGCGCGACGCGCACTACCCAGGCGCCAAGCGCCTCGGCCACGGCAAGGGTTACCGGTACCCGCACGACGACGCCCTCGGCGTAGTGACCCAGCAATACCCGCCGACCGAACTCAAATCCACGCGCTACTACGAGCCGACCGAGCACGGCCACGAGCGCGACATCTCGGCCCGCCTCCTGAAAATCCGCCGAATAGTACGCAATGAGTAGAGTGCGTGACCAGCACTAAGGAGATCGTCCGTGACCGCCGATGGCGGTCTCACCAACCGGACTTACCGCATCCGCTCAAGACGGCCGTGTGCTACCCTTAATTCTGCCTACAACTGGTTTCGGCATGCGGCTGCGTCCGTTTCCAGTTTGGAGGGGAATCGTTCTGTAGCCGAACGTCCCGTGGCACCCAATCCTCTGATCTCCCATGACCTGTGTCGATCACGTTCGCACTCGCCCTGGTATCCCTGTTATTGAGTCCGATTGAAAGGAAACCGTGTCTACCAAGTCACGTACCCGCAGTAAAACCCGCCTCTCGCGCGCACTGGGCATTGCCCTTACGCCGAAGGCAGCCCGCTTCCTCGAGAAGCGCCCCTATGCACCCGGTGAGCACGGCCGCACCAAGCGCAAGACCGATTCGGACTATGCCGTGCGCCTCCGCGAAAAGCAGCGCTTACGCGCCCAGTACGGCATCCGCGAAGCCCAGCTCAAGATTGCCTTCGAGCAGGCTCGTCGTCGTCAGGGACTGACCGGTGAGAACCTCGTTGAGATCCTCGAGACCCGTCTCGACGCTCTCCTCGTTCGTTCGGCTATCGCCCGCACCACCGCTCAGGCTCGCCAGATGATCGTGCACCGGCACATCCTCGTCGACGGAGAGCTCGTCGACCGGCCCTCCTTCCGCGTGAAGCCCGGCCAACTCATGCACGTCAAGGCTCGCAGCGAGGGCATGGAGCCCTTCCAGGTTGCAGCAGCCGGCGGACACGTCGACCTGCTTCCCAAGCTCCCGCCGTACCTCGAGGTTGAGCTCGACAAGCTTCAGGCCCGCCTCGTGCGCACCCCGAAGCGCATCGAGATCCCCGTGACCTGTGAAGTCCAGCTCGTCGTGGAGTACTACGCAGCTCGCTAGCTCGTTAACCGGTCTTTGACCGGTACGCTGAAGGGCGGATCGTCTCTGGATGATCCGCCCTTTTTGTATACCCGGGCTCCCCAGGGGCCCATTGATCTGAGTGGAGTCACAGTGACGGGTGGAGATATTGCAGGGCTGGTGGCCGCCGGCGTATTTGCGATTCTGGTGGCGGTCATCGCCGTTCCACTGGTCAAGCTGGGCCGGGTGTTTGACGAAACCACCGCGGCCATCCATGACGTCAGCGCGGGAATCACCCCGATGCTGGCCGAGACGACCGAGACCATCCGCTCCACTAACCAGCAGTTGGCCCGCGTCGACACCATCACCAGCAACGTAGCGGATGTCACCGGTAACGTCTCAGCGCTCGTCGCTCTGTTCGCCGCCACCGTCGGCGGTCCGCTAATCAAGCTCGCGGGCTTCTCGGCCGGGGTTC
The DNA here is from genome assembly GCF_002929785.1 of Cryobacterium sp. Y62. Classification (NCBI taxonomy): domain Bacteria; kingdom Bacillati; phylum Actinomycetota; class Actinomycetes; order Micrococcales; family Microbacteriaceae; genus Cryobacterium; species Cryobacterium sp. Y62. Next base: position 43,720 of record NZ_PJJK01000099.1, read on the forward strand.
GGGCGGCCTTTCGCGTCGGACGGCCGGGGTCCGGGCGAAATCGGGGTTGACCGGCTACTCTGAATACGGCGTTGATATTCTCACGCCCGTCTTATCGATAGCTACGGCTAGCGGTGCCTGGCTCCATTCAATTCGGTTCTATTGACTGAAAGCACAGGCCGCGCAGATTCAGGGAGAAGTGCCATGAAGAATGTCATCTGGTTGGTCATCGGTGTGGCCGCTGGCTTCGTCGTTGCCCACGAGGTCAACAAGACTCAGCAGGGCAAGCAGTTCTTCACCGAACTCGACACCAAGGCCCGGGAGTTCGGCGAGGCCATCTCCGAGGGGTACCGGCAGCGCGAGGCCGAGCTGCACGCCGCACTCGGTGATGTCGCTGAGGTTGTTAAGGACGCGGCCGTTGGCGACGCACCGACACCCAGCGCGCCCTGAGCATCCGCTCAGTTGAAACACCAGGTTTTACCGCACCACCTCACTCATGCACTAGAAAAACTACGGACACCATGCAGACTGCTGACATTCGCGGGCGCTGGCTCGACTTCTTCGCCGATCGTGGACACACCGTTGTGCCGTCCGCTTCCTTGGTGAGTGACGACCCCACCCTTCTCTTCACCGTGGCGGGCATGGTGCCGTTCGTGCCGTACCTGACTGGGCTGGTTCCGGCGCCGTATCCGCGCGCCACCAGCGTGCAGAAATGCATTCGTACCAACGACATCGAAGAAGTGGGCAAGACCCCGCGCCACGGCACGTTCTTTCAGATGAACGGCAACTTCAGCTTCGGCGATTACTTCAAGGAAGAGGCCATCGGCTTCGCCTGGGAACTGCTGACCACCCCGGAGAACCAGGGCGGCTACGGCTTTCGCGAGAGCGACCTCTGGGTAACCATCTACCTCGACGATGATGAGGCGCACCGCTACTGGCGTGCGCTCGGCGTGCCGGACAACCGCATCCAACGCCTCGGCATGGACTCCAACTACTGGTCCACCGGTCAGCCCGGCCCGGCCGGCCCCTGCTCGGAAATCTTCTTCGACCGCGGCCCCGCCTTTGGCGTCGACGGTGGCCCGGCTACCGACGACGATCGCTACGTTGAAATCTGGAACCTCGTCTTCATGCAGTACCTGCGCGGCGAAGGCAACGGCAAGGGCGACTTTCAGATTCTCGGCGACCTGCCGAAGAAGAACATCGACACGGGCATGGGCCTCGAGCGCGTCGCCTTCCTGAAGCAGGGTGTCGAGAATATGTACGAGATCGACCAGGTACGCCCGGTACTCGACCGCGCCGCCGCGCTCTCCAGACGACGTTACGGCGCCGACCACGACGACGACGTACGCATGCGCATCGTCGCCGACCACGTGCGTTCCTCGCTCATGCTCATGAGCGACGGCGTCATGCCATCCAATGAAGGCCGCGGCTACATTCTCCGCCGCCTGCTGCGGCGCAGCGTGCGTGCGATGCGCCTGCTCGGCGTCGACACCGTGAGTATGCCCGAACTGCTGCCAGCGTCGCGTGATGCAATGAGTGCCGCCTACCCCGAGGTCAAGAGTGATTTCGGTCGAATCAGCCAGGCCGCGTTTGCCGAGGAAGAAACCTTTCTGCGCACCCTCGCCAGTGGTAGCGCAGTGCTCGACCTCGCCGTAGCTAAGACCAAGAAGGCCAACAAGACCGAACTCGCCGGACCGACCGCTTTTCTCTTGCACGACACCTACGGTTTTCCGATCGAGATCACCCTGGAAATCGCCGAAGAAGCTGGCCTCAGTGTCAACCGTGATGCGTTCGACGTACTCATGACCAAGCAGCGCACCATGGCCAAGGCCGATGCGAAGTCGAAGAAGACGACCCTCGCCGACCTTGGTGTCTATAGCGCCTTCCGCGCCATCGGAGAGACCGTGTTCACCGGGTATGACGATCTGCAGAACGAGTCAAGCGTGCTCGGCCTGATCGTCGACGGTGAGTCCGTCACGACCGCCGTCGCCGGAAAAACAGCCGAAGTCATCCTCGCCGAGACAGCGCTCTGGGCGGAAGCGGGCGGGCAGGTCGCGGATGCCGGCCGCATCGTCGGTCCCGGCTACGAGCTCAAGGTGCTCGATGTGCAGAAGCCGGTCAAGGGCCTGATCAGTCACAAGGTGCTCGTGCAGTCCGGCGAGGTCGGTGTGGGGGACAGTGCGACGAGCGTGGTCGACGAAAGCTGGCGACGTGGCGCCCGCCAGGCACATTCTGGCACTCATGTGCTGCACGCAGCCCTGCGTCAGGTGCTCGGCCCGAACGCCCACCAATCCGGCTCGTACAACAAAGCCGGCTTCTTTCGCCTCGACTTCTCGTGGAACCAGGCACTGTCACCGGCGACCCGTACCGAAATCGAAGAAATCTCCAACAACGCCATTCGGGATAATCTGCCGGTCACCACGCGTGAACTGCCCATTGCCGAAGCCAAGGCGCTCGGTGCCATGGCCTTGTTCGGAGAGAAGTACGGTGACGTCGTGCGCGTCGTCGACATCGGCGGCCCGTGGTCGCGCGAACTGTGCGCCGGCACCCATGTGGGCAGCAGTGCTGAAATCGGCATGATCAACCTGATCAGCGAGGCGTCTGTCGGATCGACCAACCGTCGCATCGAATCGCTCGTTGGTCTCGAAGCGTTCCGCGACCTTGCCACCGAGCGCATGCTGGTCTCGCAGCTGACCTCGAGCCTCAAGACTCCGCGTGACCAGCTGCCCGAACGCATCAGCGATCTGGTGACGAGCCTCAAGACGGCCGAGAAGAAGATTGCGGCCTTCGAAGCCCACGCCCTGACCGACCGGGTTCCTGCCCTGCTGGCAGCGACTCGCCGGGTCGGTGCTGTGACGATCGTGGCCGAAGACCTCGGCGTGCTCGGTTCCCCGGACGACCTGCGCATGCTTGCCCTCGCGACCCGGGAACGTCTCGGCACGGACGCGGTCGTCGTAGCCTTGTCGGCCGTTGCCGCCGATAAGCCCGTCGTCATCGTTGCCACCAACCAGGCTGCTCGGGATGCCGGCCACAGGGCCGGGGCTCTCGCCAAGACCGTCGCCGGAATTCTCGGCGGCGGCGGCGGCGGCAAGGACGATCTGGCCCAGGGCGGTGGCCCCAACGGCGACGCCCTACCGGCCGCTCTCCAGGCGGTTGTCGCGGCGGTCAGTCGCTAACGATGAGGTCTGACCGAGCTCCCTCACGCTCTGGCTCCGCCGAACCTTGTCGTTCGGCGGAGCTGTCCGGCGGTGTCGTGCCGGATGCGGTCCCCGGCAAGATGCGCTCAGGAGTACGCCTCGGCGTGGATGTGGGCAAGGTACGCATCGGTCTAGCCCGCAGCGACAACCACGGCATGCTCGCGACCCCGGTGGAAACCGTCGTCCGCGACCAGACCGGAGTGACCGATCTGGCCCGCATTCTCGCGGTGGCCCTCGAGCTTGACGCCGTCGAGGTCATCGTCGGCCTGCCCTTGGCATTGTCAGGCAACGCCACCGCCTCCACGGACGACGCGGTCGGTTTCGCCGCGCGCCTGGCCGCAACTCTGGCCGTTCCGGTGCGGCTCGTCGACGAACGTCTCTCGACGGTGTCGGCGCAATCCGCGCTGCGGGCATCCGGTCGTGCCGCGAAAACGCAGCGGCCAGTGATCGATCAGGTGGCCGCGACTATCATTTTGCAACATGCGCTCAATAGTGAGCGTTCCTCCGGGCGGCCGCCAGGGTCACCCGTCGAACCGACCGAGAGGCCGTAATCGTGCCGAGTACTCCGGAAGAGCCCCTGCCGAGCCGTCGCCAATTACGCGCGGAGCAGGCCGCTGCGGCGGAGACGAGCGCGACGGAACCGGGGGCGACAGATCGAACTGGCGTCGAGCAATCTCGAGCCGAGCCGGCGGCACCGTCCGGGGGAACGGCATCTGTTCAACCGCCGTTGCTGCCGAGACGAGCAGCCGAGTTGGCAGAACCAAGCGATGATGCCGCCACGTTCCTGACGGCGAGCGAGATCGGTGGCTCCGGTCGGGGACGCACGAACCGGCGCTCACTGCTCGCGGACGAACCGCGGCGGGAAAAGAGGAGCCGCAAGGGAGCTTGGGGCTGCCTGATCGTCTTCGTCGTTCTCGCCGCTCTCGTGGCTGGAGTTGCGCTGTTTCTGCAGGGACCGATCTCCCAGATCATTGCTGCCACGCAAGGCCCGGCCGACTTCACCGCGGAGGAAGCGGCGGCCGGCGAAAGCGTGATCGTCATGATTCATAACGGCAACGGCGGTTCGGAGATCGCCGCAACCCTCGTCGAAGAGGGCGTGGTCAAGAGCTTTGATGCGTTCTACTCCCTCCTGTTGCAGACGGCCCCAGAGCCGGTGTTCCAGCCCGGTGCGTACCAACTCAAAACGAAGATGGTCGCGAGCACCGCGCTGGACGCCCTGTTAAATGAAAACACTCGACTGAACCAGACCGTTATCGTGCCTGAGGGGACCGCGGCCGTCGACGTGCTGGCGGCGATCTCCGAGGGAACAGACATTCCCCTGGCGAACCTGCAGGCCGCGGCCGCCAACGTGGCCCAGTTTGGCCTGCCCACCGAAGCGACCACTCTTGAGGGTTTTCTCTTTCCCGCGACGTACACCTTCTCGCCGGAGGACACCGCCGAGATTGCTTTGCAGACCATGGTTAACCGGCAGTATGAGGCCCTCGATGCGGCCGGTGTGGCCGTCGCGGACCGCTGGTCGACGATCGTGTTCGCCTCGCTGATCCAGCGGGAAGCCGGCCTGCGTGATGACTATTACAAGGTGTCCCGGGTATTTCTAAACCGACTCGACCCGGCCCAGTGGGACAGCGGGCTGCTGCAGTCGGACGCGACTGTCGCCTATGGCACGGGCAAAACCCACCTGGTCACTACGACCGACGCTGAACGTGCCGACGCCGGCAACCTCTACAACACCTATGCGCACCCCGATATGGTCGTCGGCCCGATCTCGAATCCCGGGGACCTCGCGATCGACGCAGCCCTGCACCCGGTAGACGGATCCTGGCTGTTCTTCGTGACGATCAACCTCGACTCCGGCGAGACGGCTTTCTCCACCACGGTTGGGGAACACAATGCTGCCGTTATCGTTTGGCAGAACTGGATGAGGGAGCACCCCGAATATGGATAATGCCACGTCAAATCGGCTCGCGGTGCTCGGCTCACCAATCAAACATTCCCGTTCGCCGCTGCTGCACCGGGCCGCCTACCGGCAGCTGGGCCTCGACTGGTCCTACGACGCCGTCGAGGTGAAGGCCGGATCGCTCGCCATGTTTCTGAGCTCCGTCGGGCCGGACTGGCGTGGGCTTTCGCTCACCATGCCGCTCAAACACGAGGTGTTGCCCTTCATTGACGACTGCGACCGGGTCGCACAGCTGACCGGGTCGGTCAACACAGTGCTACTACGTCAGGTGGCTGGGCGAGGCACTCTCACGGGCTACAACACGGATGTCGCTGGTCTGGTGCGAGCGTTGGCCGAAGGCGGCGTCTCCCGGGCTAAGCACGTGACTCTGCTCGGAGCCGGCGCGACAGCGGCATCTGCTCTGATGGCCGCCGCGGAACTTGGAGCTGAGTTCGTCAGCGTGCTCGTGCGCGACCTCACGAAGGCGCAGTCGCTCGTTGAACTCGGCCGGTCGCTCGGAGTCGTCGTCGACCTCGGTGATTTCAGCGGGTCCGCCGGCACCGGCACCGGCAGCGACCTTGTGATCAGCACGCTGCCCGGTGGGACGGTGCTGCCGACCACGCTGCCGCTCGAGCTGCGCGAGCGCACGACGCTGTTCGACGTTGCCTACTCGCCGTGGCCGAGCGCGGTGGCCATCTCATGGGAATCGGCCGGCGGAACCGTATTGAACGGTCTGGGCATGCTGCTGCATCAGGCGCTCATCCAGGTACGGGTCTTCGTGACCGCAGACCCCTTCGAACCACTCCCCAGCGAGCCGGACGTGCTCGCCGCCATGCGCAGTGCCCTAACCCGCGACGCTACCCCGGGTGACGCTGGCCAGCACGATGCTGTGGAAAGATAGGAATCATGCTTCGTTGGCTCACCGCCGGAGAATCCCACGGCCCCGAACTCATCGCTATTGTCGAGGGTTTGCCCGCAGGAATCCCGGTCACCCTTGATTCGATCCGCCTCGATCTCGCGCGCCGCAAACTCGGCTACGGCCGGGGTGCGCGCATGAAATTTGAAGAGGACGAGCTCACTCTCTCAGGCGGCGTACGGCACGGCTTCACCCTCGGCGGCCCGGTCGCACTGCGTATCGGCAACTCGGAATGGCCCAAATGGGTCGATGTGATGAGTGCGGCGCCGGTTGACCCGGCCACCCTGAGCCGTGGCCGTGGGGCACCATTGACCCGCCCCCGCCCCGGGCACGCCGACCTCGCCGGCATGCAGAAGTACGGTTTTGACGAGGCGCGCCCCGTGCTGGAGCGCGCGAGCGCCCGCGAGACCGCCGCCCGCGTGGCGCTCGGCGCCGTCGCCCGCTCGTTCCTGAACGAACTCGGAATTCACCTGGTCAGTCACACCATCGCCATCGGGCCGGTACGCGTGCCCGACGGCGCGCCGATTCCTGAGCCTGGGGACGTCGACACGCTCGATGCCGATCTGCTGCGCTGTTTCGACGCCGCGACATCCGCTCTGATGGTGGCTGAAGTGGATGCTGCCCACCAGGACGGCGACACCCTCGGCGGCGTCGTTGAGGTGCTTGCCTACAACCTTCCCCCCGGGCTCGGCTCCTTCGTGCACTGGGATCGCCGACTGGATTCGCAGCTGGCCGCCGCGCTCATGGGAATCCAGGCGATCAAAGGGGTCGAGGTCGGTGACGGCTTCGAGACCACGCGCCGCCGCGGCTCAGAGGCGCACGACGAACTCGTTCAAGCGGATGGCGCCATTCAGCGAGTCAGCGACAAGGCCGGCGGTACCGAGGGCGGCATGAGTACCGGAACCGTGCTGCGCGTGCGCGCCGGCATGAAGCCGATTGCGACCATTCCGCGGGCGTTGCGCACCGTCGATGTCGCCACGAGTGAGCCGGCAGCGGCGCACCACCAACGCTCCGACGTCTGCGCGGTTCCAGCAGCCGGCGTCGTGGCCGAGGCCATGGTGGCACTCGTGCTTGCGAACTCGGTGCTGGAGAAGTTCGGCGGAGACTCGATCGAGGAGACCCGTCGCAACCTGGAGTCGTACCTCGCCAACATTCCGGCGAACCTGCGCACGGGCGCGTCGAGCGACGCGTCGCTGTAGACAGGCCGATGCGATGCTGACCCTGCGGAACGCCTTGCTGCCGATCGTGTTCATTGGTCCGATGGCAGCCGGCAAGACCAAGATCGGTCGTCGAGTGGCGCGCGACCTGAATTTGCCGTTCATCGACACTGACAAGCGCATCGTCGAAAGCTACGGCCCAATTCCGGAGATCTTCGCGCGCGAGGGCGAAGAGTACTTTCGCATCGTCGAACGCGAAGCCGTGGATTGGGCCCTCGGCGAGCCGGCCGTCATCTCCCTCGGCGGGGGCGCCGTGCTGCACGCCGAGACGCAGGGCGACCTCGAATCTGCGACGGTGGTTTACCTCAGCGTGACCACCGCGGCCGTGCAGGCCCGCCTCGGCGGCAGTAAACGGCCGCTCCTGGTCGGCGGTATCAACGACTGGGAGCGCATCTACAACCTGCGCCGCCCCACCTATGAGGCCCTCGCGACGATTCGCCTGGACACCTCCAACCGACCGATCACCGGCATTGCCGACGAGATCGTGAACTGGGTACAAGAAAGAAATGATGATTGAGAAGTCAGGGACAACACAGATGATCGAACAGACCAGTACTACCGTGATCACCGTGACTGGGGTCGACAGTTATCCGGTCAGCGTAGGGCGTGGCCTGGTCAATACCGTCGCCGAGCACCTTGGAACCGGTGTCAACAAGGTGCTCATCGTGCACACCTCGACCGTCGGCGCCCGCGCTGTCGCCCTGCGTGACAGCCTGCTCGAAACCTACGCCGAGGTTCTGCTAGCCGAGATTCCCGACGCGGAAGCAGCTAAACGGGTCGAGGTCGCCGCGTTCTGCTGGGGGGTCATGGGTCAGTCCGACTTCAGCCGCACCGACGCCGTGATCGGGCTCGGTGGCGGTGCCGTCACCGACCTCGCCGGTTTCGTGGCCGCGACCTGGCTGCGCGGCGTGAAGCTCGTGCAGATTCCCACGAGCGTGCTCGGCATGGTCGATGCGGCCATTGGCGGTAAGAACGGTATCAATACCGCCGAGGGCAAGAATCTCGTCGGCACCTTCTACGCGCCCGCCGCAGTATTGTGCGACCTCGACCTGCTCGATGCCCTGCCGAAAAATGAAATCCTCGCCGGCTTCGCCGAAATCGTCAAGGCCGGCTTTATTCAGGTTCCCGAGATTCTCGACATCATCGAAGCGGATGTCGAGCGCGCCACCGACCCGACCACCCCCGAATTCCGTCGTCTGATCGAACTGTCGATCGCCATGAAAGCGCGCATCGTGGGGGAGGACTTCAAGGAAGCCGGCCTGCGCGAGATCCTCAACTACGGTCACACCCTCGGCCACGCGGTCGAACACGCCGAACGCTATGGCTGGCGCCACGGCGCTGCCGTCGCCGTTGGCATGATGTTCGCGGCGGAACTGGCCGCCCTGAGCGGCCGGCTCTCGGTCGAGGCCGTCGACCGGCACCGCAGCATCCTCGAATCGCTGACCCTGCCGACCAGCTACCCGGTGGGTCGGTGGCCCACCCTGCTCGCTACCATGCAGCGCGACAAGAAGACCCGCAGCGGCATGCTGCGCTTCGTGGTACTCGACGATGTGGGCAAGGCCACCATCCTCGAAGGCCCGGATGCCTCGTTGCTGTTTAGCGCGTACCAGGCCATCGGGCAGTAGCAGCATCACCTTTTCCCACGGCGCGGAAGCTATGGCTTTGCCACTCACTGCTCGGCGGCGGTGGACGGGACGCTACGCGGGGATAGCTGCGGGACCGGCGAACGGGGTGATCGTGGTCATGAGCTCGGAACGGATGAGAAAGCGCACGCCGCGCGGGGCCTCGGCGCTGAAGCCGCTGCCGCGGCCGGGCACCACGTCGACGGTGAGAAAGGTGTGGCTCCAGTAGTTGAACTGTTCGATCGACATCCAAAAGTCGAGCGGCTGGGCTGGCCCGCCGGTCGGCGCGAGATCGAACTGGCCGAGCCGCACGTCTTGGTCGGAGGTGATGAATTCGCCGGCCATGAACAGCATCGGCGAACTGCCATCACAGCAGCCGCCGGACTGGTGAAACATGAGCGGGCCGTACTCCTCCCACAGGCTGCGGAGAAGGTCAACAGCAACGGGTCTGAGCTCGACGCGAGGGATGGTTTCACCGGCGATCGTGACCGATGCGGTTATTGTGGGAGTCGACATTGACGGACCTTTCTGCTGAAGAAGGGGGCTGTCTCCGACGTTACGTCGTCGACAGCCCCCAGGCCAGACCTTCAGTGAACTCCCATCGAACGGGTGAGCATCCATTGGTCTAGCGGTTCGGTTTAGAAGAAGCCGAGCTTGTTCTCGGAGTATGACACGAGCAGGTTTTTGGTCTGCTGATAGTGACCGAGGGCGAGCTTGTTGTTTTCGCGGCCGATTCCGGAGCTCTTGTAGCCTCCGAAAGCTGCTCCGGCCGGATAGGAGTGATAGTTATTAACCCAAACGCGACCGGCCTGAATGTCACGGCCGGCCCGGTAGGCGACGTTGCCGTTGCGCGACCAGACCCCGGCGCCCAGGCCGTAGATGGTGTCGTTGGCGATCGAGATGGCGTCGTCGTAGTCGGTGAAACTCGTCACGGCGAGCACCGGTCCAAAGATCTCCTCCTGGAACAGCCGCATCTTGTTGTGGCCCTCGAAGATGGTCGGCTGTACGTAATAGCCGTCGGTGAGGTCGCCGCCGAGATCGACGCGTTCGCCGCCGAGGGCTAGCTTGGCACCCTCCTTGGTACCGATGTCAATGTACGAGAGGATCTTCTCAAGCTGGTCATTGCTGGCCTGTGCACCCATCTGGGTATCAGTGTCCAGCGGGTTGCCCTGGATGATCTTCCCGGCGCGGGTGACGGCGTCGCCGAGGAAGCTGTCATAGATCGACTTCTGCAGCAGCGCACGGCTCGGGGCCGTGCAGATCTCGCCCTGGTTGAGGGCGAACAGCACGAAGCCTTCTTGGGCTTTGTCGTAGAAGGCATCCTTCTCTTGGGCGACGTCGCTGAAAAAGATGTTCGGGCTTTTACCGCCGAGTTCGACGGTTGAGGGGATGATATTGGCCGAGGCGTACTGCAAAATGAGGCGGCCGGTCGTGGTCTCACCGGTGAAGGCGATCTTGCGGATGCGGTTGCTCGAGGCGAGCGGCTTGCCGGCCTCCAGGCCGAAACCGTTGACCACGTTGACGACGCCAGGTGGAAGGATGTCGCCGATGAGTTCCAACAGCACGAGAATCGAAACCGGGGTCTGCTCGGCGGGCTTGAGCACGATCGCGTTGCCAGCGGCGAGGGCCGGGGCGAGCTTCCAGACAGCCATCAGAATGGGAAAGTTCCAGGGGATGATCTGGCCGACGACGCCGAGCGGTTCGTGAAACTGGTATGAGACGGTGTCGCCGTCGAGCTGGGCGTGGTCGCCGTCCTGGGCGCGGATCGCAGAGGCGAAGTAGCGAAAGTGGTCGGCGGCGAGAGGGATGTCGGCGTTGAGCGTCTCGCGAATAGCCTTGCCGTTATCCCAAGTTTCGGCGACGGCGAGCATTTCGGTGTTGGCGTCGATGATGTCGGCGATTTTGTTGAGCACGACAGCGCGTTCGGCGGGGCTGGTCTTGCCCCAGGCCGGTGCCACCTTGTGCGCGGCGTCGAGAGCCAACTCGATGTCCTCGGCGGTTCCGCGAGCCACCTCGGCGAACGGCTTGCCGGTGACCGGGGTGATGTTTTCGAAGTACTGGCCCTTGACCGGGGCGACCCATTCGCCGCCGATCCAGTTCTCGTACCGCGACTTGAAGGTAACTTTGGAGCCGGGTGTTCCGGGTACTGCATAGACGGTCATGTCACTCCTGTATATCGACGACGGTGTCGGATTCGCAAAGCTGCGACCTGCTTCGACTCTAAGAGCGGGAACGTTGCAGAATGTTGCAATGCCCACCGATTTCGTCTTCAATGCGTGCCAGATGCGCCACGACCATTGCGCGTTTGGGTGAACGGGCCGGGAGCAGCTCTTGGCAGGCACGCCACACCTCGGTGTCCCAGGTGGCCTCTTCGGTGCGCGCGTAGCTGAGCAGCAGATCGACTGATGCATCGGCGAGCAGCGCTTCGCGCAGCCGACTGCTCACTTCCTGGCGAATTTCGACGATGCCGGGGGCTGACGATCCCGGCAGTACAGCCCCGCGGTAGGCGCCGAGGGCGACGCGGTGGGCGCCGCGTTCCAGAAAGGCAAGCACGCGTTGGGCATCTAGCTCGAGTTTGGATTCCAGCCGATACGGGCGGGAAGTGATCATGATGGGGGAGTCGAGGAGCGCGAGCACTTTGCGTACCCGCACCATTTCGGCGCGCAGCGTCTCCACCGCCGTGTCTTGGTCCGATAGAAAGCTGGCCAGGCGATCGGCGGATAGTCCTTCGCGGTGCCAGGCCAGGAGCGTGAGAATTTCGGTGTGGCGTGGCGAGACATCCACTGTGCTGCTGGCGCAGTGCAGCTGGCCGTGATCGGTACCGAGCACGCTCAGACCGGCCGGCACCAGTCGCGGCACACTCACCGACATCGATGCCCGCGACCGCTGGGCAAGCGGTGAATCGGCCGGCCGGTCGAGTCGTTGGATGCGCAGCTCCGCTTCCATCGCGGCGACGGCAGCCTCGACCAGCGGCAGAGTTTGTGGCGCGACAGCCTGGTCGCCGCCGGTGATATCGATGACCCCGAGGATCTTGCCGGTGTCCGGGTCGTGGATCGGCACGGCCGTGCAGCTCCACGGGTGCGCAAGAGTGTTGAAGTGCTCGGCTCGCCAGATCTGGATTCCGCGGTCGAGGGCGAGCGCCGTTCCCGGTGCGCTCGTGCCGACCCGGCTTTCCGACCAGTCGGCGCCCTCGACGAAGAGCATCTCCTCAACCCGGCGGCGAAGCACCCGATCGCCGTCGATCCAGAGCAGTCGACCCGATTCGTCACCGATAGCAACGATCAGCTCGGCATCGGTCGCGTGGCGGATGAGCAGGTTATGCACGACCGGCAAGACCGCGGCGAGCGGATGCTGATTGCGCAGGTCGCGCAATTCGCCGTCGGTCAGCGCCCGCTCGGGAGCCACACTCGACGGGTCGAGGCGCAGCGACAGGGAACGCTGCCAGGAGTCCTGCACGAGCTGGCGCACCCCGGATTGAAAGACCCGATCGGTGATGGCGGATTCGTGGGCCCGCTCCAGGGCGACAATGCTCTCCCGCGCGTCGCCGGTCGGGACCGACGACGAACTCTTCAAGCCGTATCCCATGAGCGTCTGCCTCCATTAGCAGTGATCGGGTGACGCGGCCGAGGCCAGCGTCGATGTCAGTCTAGGGTAGCCGCCCGCGCTCGTCGGAGCGCTGAGCAGTGAACGTTCCCACACAGGCCCTCCGCGTTCGCCTTGTCGAGAAAATCCACGATCGAAATCGTGGAGTCATGCTCGACCTGACCCCCACCTTGAGATCTTCGGCTTTCAGTCGGTTTCGTGTCGATTCAATGCGCACAGTTCAGCTGTCGCTGCGGCCACACTCCAGCGAACCGATCGTGGCATGCCACCGTTCTGTTTCACCCCACGTCGCGTAGCGAGCGTGTCATTTTCCGTTCACGATTGCACAAATGTCAGCACACGCCTGCACAACCGGCTGGTCGCTCGCCTAACGAGGGGGCTCGTCGGCTCAATTGGTTTGGATAGGTTGTCGCGCTAGACGCTCGCTTGATCGGGCTTCATGTCGGGCTGGGCAAGCGGCGACGACCGTTTCCAGCGCCCCTGGTTCGGCTGATGGTGCGGCGGTTGCCCAGGGGAGGTCGGCGGACAGCAGACTTCCCTTGCTCAGACTCAGCGGGAGCGGGCCGCCTTCGGCCGCCGAGCGGAGGAACGGGATTGGTCCTATACCAAGTTGAATCGCTTTTCTGCGCGTGGTCGCTGGGGTCTACCAGCCATGTGTATCGGGTGCTGCGAATTGCGCACCCTGCTGACGTGTACGCTCTGCGCTCAACGCCTGACTCTCTCACCGTAGGAGGGATCAACGTCGTTGGTGCCCTGCAAGCCGCTGAAACCAGGGCCTCACGGAACTCTTAGCTCGGCGAGGGGGTCTCGTCGTGCGGCAACGCTAGCGGGTAACAGTGCGGCGATGACGCCGACGGCGATCGCGAGCACGCTGACGGCGACGAAGAACGCGATTCCAGGGAGTGGGTCGCCAGTAATGACGAGGCTGATCGCAGTCGCGGCGCACCCGATGACCGCACCGATCCCACTCAGGAAGGCCATCTGGGTCAATAACAGCCCAATGATCAGGCCTTGGGATGCGCCAAGTGCGCGGCGGCGTCCGAAATCCTTGCGGCGAAGCATCACGAAACCGTAGAGGATCGCCGCTACGAGCAAGGCGGTGAGGGCGAATATAACGATTACGAGGTTACGGCCGAAGCTGCCAAGCTGGCCTTCGATGAGGGCGCGAAGGGTGGCGAGGCCCTCGCTGGTCGTCAGCGTAACTTTAGTCGGATCGTCGACGGCCAGCACCGACAGGACCACTTGGGAGACTGGGGAGACAAGGTCGGGGCGTTCCGCGATCACGACGAGGATGCTGACGGTATGCGGGTCGTCAGAGTCGATTTGCTGGGGGGCGACGATCAGAGGTTCGAGGAAGCGCAAGTAGTCGGGAACTGGAATGCGGCCCGCAATGGCGAATTCCGCCCCGGCACCCGTGACGACGCCGCCAGTGGCGTCGGGCATTCCGAGCTGGTCGAGTGCGGCGTTCGAAGCCCATGCAGTGCGGTTCTGGACCGCCGGGGCTGCCGGCAAGCCAAGCTGGGACTGCTGAAGGTTTAGTTGACACTTCATTTAGGCCGCGAGTGAGGCCGGTTGGTCCATTATTTCAAACTCGATCGGC
>NZ_PJJK01000108.1:0-100255 GCF_002929785.1 Cryobacterium sp. Y62
AACGCATCCACTGAAGACGGCCGTCACCACGCGAATCATGCGGGTGGCGACCGTCTTTTGCGTACTCTGCACGCTCCGGCGGGGGGATGGGCGGGGTTCGCAGATAGGGTCGCGTTGGTCGATGGAGGTCTCGGCGAGCTCGACCAGCGGAGACTGGGACGATCCCCGAGATTGGCTCGTGTCGCTCGTTTCCGTTGGCGTTTCGGATTGAGTACCTGCGCCGCTGGAATGAGTGCGTGGAGCGTGGTGGTGCGAAGGTGCGGCTGCTCCGCGAGTTCAACCTCGCGAAGGGCACGGTGGATCGGTGGCTGCAGGCTCGCGACGATGAAGAATGGGCCGCATCAATGGTCGCAATGTCAGAGAGGTCGCCGAAAAGAATGGGAAATCGTGATCGCGCCGAGTTGGCGCGGCTGCGGGCGGAAAACGAGGCCTTGAAGAAGAAGGTCGCGCAGTCCGAGGCAGCACAACAGATCTTGGGAAAAGCATTCGAGCTCTTGGAAGGGCTCACCACGAGCTCGAACGAGGAGCAAACAACGATCCCGACGGCACTGATGAGCGCCGACGAGTAGCCAGCCACCTAAAAGACACGCGTGCCGTCCCCGTCCGGGCCATCATCCGCAGATTAGGGCATTTCGAGGGTCCTCACCTCGGCTGCACCGCCCATAGCCCCCACCGACGCGAAAACCACGACGAAAGGTAAAATCGACAGCACACCGAAACGTAACCCATGATCAAACCCCAAAAACACTCCAACCAGAACTGACCCACGCTCCTAGTCTCTGAGTCCCAGCGCCCGGTTTTCGCGGGCCACTCGTGAACTGTGGGCGGGGTCGGGGCGAAAGCTAGGCGGCGTCGGTGACCGTCAGCAGCACGGAGCCGGAGGAAACAGTGGTGCCGACGACGGCGGCCAGGTTGCCGACGGTGCCGTCGCGGTGGGCGACGAGGGGCTGCTCCATTTTCATGGCCTCGAGCACGAGCAGCAGGTCGCCCTTGACAACCAGGTCACCCTCGGCCACCAGCAGCTTGACGACGGTCGCCTGCATCGGCGCTTTCACGGCGTCTCCGGTGGCGGTATCGACGGAGTGCAGACCGCCGCGACGTTTGGGGGCCGGGCCGACCGAGCGCGCGCTCGCGCCGCCGGGCAGCAGGCGGGTGGGCAGCGTCACCTCGATACGGCGTCCCTGCACCTCGACGACGATGCTGTGGCGTTTCTGCGGGCCAGCGGCATCTTCCATGCTGCCGCTCCACGGTTCGATGTCGTTCTCAAACTCGGTCTCGATCCAGCGGGTGAAGACCGTGAAGGGCTTTTCGTCGCTTGGGGCGAAGGCCGGGTCGCGCACGACCTTGCGGTGAAAGGGCAGCACGGTCGGCAGGCCGGCGACCTCGAACTCGTCGAGGGCGCGGCGCGAACGTTCCAGAGCTTCTTCGCGAGTTGCGCCGGTGACGATGAGCTTGGCGATCAGGGAATCGAAGGATCCGCTGATCACATCGCCAGACTGCACGCCGGTGTCGACGCGTACGCCGGGGCCGCCGGACGGCTTAAATACGTGCACCGGGCCGGGCGCGGGCAGAAAGCCGCGGCCGGCATCCTCTCCGTTGATGCGAAATTCAAACGAGTGAGCGGATGCGACGGGGTCGCCATAGGTAAGTTCGCCGCCCTCAGCGAGGCGGAACTGTTCGCGCACGAGGTCGATGCCGGTGACCTCTTCGGAGACGGTGTGCTCGACCTGCAGGCGGGTGTTGACCTCGAGAAACGAGACTGTGCCGTCCTGGCCGATGAGAAACTCGCAGGTGCCGGCGCCGAGATAGCCGACCTCTTTGAGGATGGCCTTGGACGCGCGATACATCTCGGTCGTCTGCGCTTCGGTGAGGAAGGGCGCTGGCGCCTCTTCGACCAGCTTCTGGTGCCGGCGCTGCAGTGAGCAGTCGCGGGTCGACACGACGACGACGTTGCCGTACTGGTCGGCCAGGCACTGGGTTTCGACGTGTCGGGGGGAGTCGAGGTACTTCTCGACGAAGCATTCGCCGCGACCGAAGGCCGTGATGGCCTCGCGGGTGGCGGAGTCGAACATCTCGGCGACCTCCTCACGGGTGCGGGCTACCTTGAGGCCGCGGCCGCCGCCACCGAAGGCGGCCTTGATCGCGACGGGCAGACCGTGCACGTCGACGAAGGCGAGTACCTCGGCGGCGTCGCTGCAGGGGTTTAGGGTGCCAGGCGCCATCGGCGCGTTGACCTTCTCGGCGATTTTGCGGGCGGAGACCTTGTCGCCGAGCTGCTCAATCGCTTCAGGCGATGGCCCGATCCAGATGAGTCCGGCGCCGATCACGGCGCGGGCGAAATCGGCGTTCTCAGCCAGAAAGCCGTAGCCGGGGTGCACGGCGTCAGCGCCGCTGCGGCGGGCGATCGACAGAATCTTGTCGATGACCAGGTACGTTTCGGCGCCGCTGGTGCCGTCGAGACCGTACGCCTCGTCGGCGAGACGGGCGTGCAGGGAGTCGCGATCCTGGTCGGCGTAGACAGCAACAGAGACAATTCCACTGTCCTTCGCGGCACGGATGACCCGAACGGCGATCTCGCCTCGGTTGGCGATGAGGACCTTCGTTATGAGTGACACAATCCCTTAGCCTATTGGGCCGCGCCGCATTCATTTTGGTTCTCTCCCACAAAAAGACCGGCCAGATTCTTGCGGATGCCTACAATTCCAGCGCTCCGGGGCGATTCCACAGGGTCGGCCACTCGTGGCCGAGGCCGCGCACCAGCCGTCGAAGCGTCGGCAGCGACAACCCCACCACGGTTGACGGGTCGCCGACGATGCTCATAATGAAGGGAGCGCCGAGGCTGTCGATCGTGAACGCTCCCGCCACATAAAGCGGTTCACCGGTCGCGATATAGGCGTCGAGCTCGGCATCATCGAGGTCGTCGGCGAAGGTCACTTCGGCCACCGCGACCGCGCCGACCGCGCTGCTTGGCACTCCGGCTGTCAGCTCGATCAGCCAGTGCCCCGAGTACAGCGTTCCGGTGCGCCCGCGCTGGCGCTCCCACCGTTCCCGTGCCGCCTCCGCGGTGTGCGGCTTGCCGTAGATGACCCCGTCCAGCACGAACACCGAGTCGCCGCCGAGCAGCAGCCCGTTCAGCGGTTCTGTCAGCAGAGCGGATGCCGCAGCCTCGGCTTTCGCCCGCGCCAGCAGAGCGGATGCCGCAGCCTCGGCTTTCGCCCGCGCCAGCAGCAGCACGAGTTCTCGCGGCGCGAGTGGCGTTCCGGCCGCAGCCTCGGTCTCGGCGACGACGCGTGCTTCGTCGACGTCAGGGTTGATCAGCACCGGTTCGATGCCGGCCGCCCGGAGCAGGGCCAGTCGGGCCGGAGAGGTGGAGGCCAGGTAGAGGCGCATGCTTGTCCTTCGCAGTTTCGGTGACTCCATTCAATCAGGCTCGATCGCACAGGGGTGGAGGGGGTGTGGGATCATCAAGGAATGAGCAATTCGAGTCATCAGTCCCAGGCCGCCGACAGTACCCCGTCCGAAACGGTCGGCAGCGAACTTGAGCTCGACATCACCAACGTCGCGCACGGCGGAATCTTCATCGCCCGCCATGAGGGCCGCGTCATTTTCGTCAGCGACACCCTGCCCGGCGAGAGGGTGCGCGCGCGCCTCACCGAGGCGAACCACAAGAGCTTCTGGCGGGCCGAGACGGTGGCCGTGCTCGACGCCGCCCCGGAACGCCAGCCGCACATCTGGAGCGCAGCATCCGTTGATCGCGCTCCCGAAGATCGCGCGGGCGGTGCAGAATTCGGCCATATCGAGCTCGCATTCCAGCGCGAACTCAAGCGCCAGGTGCTCGCCGACGCGCTCCAGCGCATGGCCGGGATCGACAGCGACGTCGTCGTCGAACCGGTCGCAGTCAGCGCCAAGGCCAGCCCCGGCGACGCGATGGACGGCACCGGATGGCGTACCCGGGTGAGCCTGCACGTCGCCGCCGACGGCACTATCGGCCCGTACGCCGCCCGCAGCCATCGCGTGATCCCGATTGACGATCTGCCGCTCGCCGAACACGAACTCGAGCTGCGCGCCCCGCTCGACACCCTGTTTCACAACGCCGCGAAGATTGACCTGGTTGCGCCAAGCAAGGGAGACGTGCAGGTACTCGTCTCGGCCAAAGATGCCAACGGCAAGCCCAGACGGGTGCCGCACGGCCTGATTCACGAGGTTGTCGACGGCCGCGAGTTCGAACTCGACCGGTCCGGATTCTGGCAGGTGCACTCCATGGCCGCCGACACGCTCTACCACGCAGTGCAGAACATCATCGACCCCGATCAGTTCGACCCGCGGGCCGCCAACCTCGATCTCTACGGTGGTGTCGGCCTGCTCGCCGCGGCCGTCGGCGACAAGTTCGGCGCGTCGACTCGCATCACCTCGGTCGAAAGCGACCCGGAAGCGGTCGTCTTCGCCGCCCGCAACCTTAAAGAATGGGCCGGAGCCACGGCCGAGGCCGACCGGGTTGACCGCTTTCTGCAGCGCCTGCAACGCACCGCGGATGCGGCGGAGCGAGCGCGCCTCGCCGCCGCCACCGTCGTGCTCGACCCGCCGCGCTCCGGCGTGGGCACCGCCGTCGTTGATCAGCTAGTAGCCCTGGGCCCCCGGCAAATCGTCTACGTGGCCTGCGACCCGGTGGCCCTGGCTCGCGACGTCGCGCTGTTCCAGAAGCAGGGATACCAGCTGCGCACCCTGCGAGCCTTCGACCTGTTCCCCAATACCCATCACGTCGAGGCCGTCGCACTGCTCAGCAAATAGCTATTCTTGACACGAGCCAACCAGAAGGACAGCGACATCGTGAGTCACGCACTTCCTGATCCCGCACCAACCATCCCCGAGCAGCCCGTTCGCGTCGGCATCGTCGACGACCACGAATCGGTGCGACTGGGCCTGCAGGCCGCCTGTGAAAACTCCGGCTACGAGGTGCTTTTCGCCGCCGCGACCGCTCAGGCACTCGTGGACGGCCTCGCCGGACGAGCGTGCGACGTGATCGTGCTCGACCTCTCGCTCGGCGACGGTTCGCTCGTGACCGATAATGTGCACCTCGTCGCGAGCACCGGCTCGGCCGTGCTTGTCCACAGCATCGCCGACCGGGTGGCCTCGGTTCGTGAGGCACTCGCCGCCGGCGCCGCCGGAGTCATCCCCAAGTCCTCGCCGACCACCACCGTCATGGCTGCCGTGGCCTCCGTCGCCCGCGGCGATGTGCTCAACAATCTCGAGTGGGCCACCGCGATCGACGCCGATCGTGATTTCGCCAAGGCTCAGCTCGGTCGCCGTGAACGTGACGTTCTACACCTGTACGCCTCGGGTTTGCCGCTCAAGATGGTCGCCCTGCAGCTCGGTATCGCGCACTCCACCGCGCGGGAGTACCTTGACCGCATCCGCGTAAAGTACGTCGAGGTCGGCCGCCCAGCGCCGACCAAGGTCGACCTGCTGCGCCGCGCCGTCGAAGACGGAATCCTGCCAGGACTCGACGCCTCCGATGGTGACCGCGGTGACTAAACGGGTCGCCCGAGCGGGAGCCCTGTTGTCTACCGATCCGGCGGCGTTCGGCACGGTCAGTCCGGCCGACTTCCAGGACGACCTGTTCGGCCGGCCCCGGCACCCGCGCAATCCGATCAGTCACGCCCAGATCGAGATCGCGCTGTCCCGTTCGGTGGCCGGCGTCGCGGTGGTCTTCGCGCTCCAGGCGCTGCCGCTCATGCTCGTACAGCTGGAAAGTCGCAAGCCCGGTTCCGCAGTGCCCATCGGAATCGCCCTGGGCTTGTCAATTCTGGTGTTCGTAGTCGCAACGCTGGTTCGGCGCGGCATCCGCACTACGGCCGGCATTGTCGCGGCCTGCTACCTCATTGCCCTGATGGTCTGGCCGCTCGTCATGCGCGACCCCACGGTCGTTCTCGACAGCAAACCGTGGCTCTGGTACCTGTGCACCGTCGCGACCTCGTGCGCGGCGATCGCGTTTCCGCTGCTCTGGGCCATCATTTACACGGTCGTCACGCCCGTCGTCTTTGGACTCTTGCGTGGACTGCCCTCCGGCGGCAAGGCCGAAAGCCTGCTCGCCGTCCTCGACACCTGCTACGCCATGCTGCTCGGCGGTGTCGTGCTCATCATCATCTACGTGCTCCGCGACGCGACCGACAAGGTCGACACCGCCCAGTCCAATGCCCTGGCAAAATACGCTGTGGCGGTGCGCCATCACGCGACCGAGGTGGAACGCGTCGAGGTCGACTCGATCGTGCACGACAGCGTTCTCGCGACTCTGCTCTCGGCCGCCGGTGTGCGCAATTCCAAGGGAGCCGAACTGGCCGCGGCGATGGCTCGCAGCGCCATCATCCGCTTGCAGGAGGCCAGTGGCGAACGCACGCTCGACGATGCGACGACGGACGTGACCCGTTTGGTCGCGCGCCTTCGGGGCACTGCCGCGGACACCGGTGTTTTCACCGTCGCCGAGTTGGGGGTCGATGGCCTGAGCATTCCGGAGTTCGTCGCCGAGGCCCTGTACGCGGCGAGCGTGCAAGCCATGGTCAACAGCGTGCAGCACGCCGGCCCAGCGCAAACGCGCAGCCTGACGATCTGCGGTAACGATCAAAGCGGATGCCGCATCGAGATCAGCGACACCGGCCGCGGCTTTGATCCGACCAGCGTGGCTAGTGCCCGGCTCGGCGTACGAGTCTCTATTCGCGACCGGATCGCCAGCGTGGGCGGCGTCGCCGTGGTGAACTCGCGCCCTGGCCAAGGTACGACCGTGGTCATCAGCTGGCCGCGGGCCGCGGTCTCCGCCGTGAGCGAAAGCGAAACGGATAGCGGCAGCGACGCCGAAACTCAAGCTGCGCCCGCACCGGTCGCACATGCCGTCACCAGTGCCGACGCCGACCGGGCGGGTGATCGCTGATGACCGTTGTTGTCGTGGTGTCGCGCACGCTCACCCTCGTCGTAGCGGCTCTGTTCTCGGGCTATCACGTGATTCTCGGGCTGTATTCGATCCAAGAGCCGGCATCATCGGTGCCGATCCTGGTCGCCATGGGCCTGTATGTGGTCGCGACAATGGCGAGCCTGTGGCCCAGCAGTCCGATGCGCATGTCGCTGCCGCTGGCGCTGTTCAATGTCGCGGTCAGCGCGGCGCTGCCGCTGATCGTGGGCAGCCAGCTCGAAGGCTCCTCGGGCAATCTCGGCTACGCCACCTGGTACGTCGCCGCCATTGGCGCGCTAATGACCATCACCGCCACCCGCAAGCGTCCGCAGCTGGCACTGCTGGGTGTGGCCGTGCTCGTCATTCACAGTGTGATCTGGGCCGGAGTCGGCGAACTCGGTGGACTGGGCGTCATCGGAAGTGTGGTCTGGGTGGTCGCAGCCGCGGTGCTCTCCCGTGCCCTGGTCAAAGCCAGCCGGGATGCCCGTCAGTTTTCCCGAGCCGAGCGCGAGGCGAGTGGATGGCACGCGGCCCAGGAGGCTCACCTGTACGAGCGCCAGGTGCGTCTCACTCAGACCATGCGCCTCGCCATGCCGATGCTGCGGCGCATCAGCGAGAGTAATGGTGAGCTGACCGAGGATGAACAACAGGAATGCCGGTTTCTCGAAGCGGCTATTCGCGATGAGATTCGAGGCCGTCGCCTGCTCAACCACGCGGTGCGGGAACAGGTCATGGCTGCGCGGCGTCGCGGAGCCATCGTCACGCTCCTTGACGAGGGCGGTATTGACGATCTCGAGGGTGTTGCCCTCGACGACGTGCTGGCCGCCCTCGCCCTGGCCCTCGAGCAGACGAGCGCCGACAAGATCATTGTGCGCACCGCGGCCGACAGCGCGACCGTCGCGGTGACCGTGGTGGGGCTGTCGAGCCCCGACCCTGCCGTGAGTGCCCTAGGGCCGGACTCAGCGGGTGACGATGAAGTCAACCTGTGGCTGGAAATCCCCCGTCAGGTCACGCCCGCAGTCTCGGCCTGAGCACCCCTGCTCCCTGTTCGGGGCTCCTGGGTACGCGAAAGGGGACCAGCCGAAGCTGATCCCCTAGCGCTGATTCGAGAATGGACGACAACCCGAATGCCATCCGTTCCCGCCCCCAAAACATTCGCTCGCTTACCCTAGTCAGCGAATGATTGGTGGTGAAACTCCAGGAGTCCCACCGAGCACTCATCAGTCTGCACTATCCAACAAATTCCCGCTGTCGGCATTTAGGGGGACAGACACGAGGTTGCGGCTGCCGCCCATTCCCCGCCCAGGGCCTGGACCAAAATGGCTAGGTGAAACTGAGCGTAGGGGATCAGCCGGTGAAGCCGCGCCAGCGGCCGCCGCCGGGGTGCACCGGTTGGCGGATTGCCCGCTGGTTGCGGTGCCAGGCGCTCCGGTGCTGCTCGGGGGCGGCCCGACGCTCGTCGGATTCCTCCCGCAACAGCCCGCGGATAACGGCGGTCACCGCTGACACCTCGATATCACTCACCTGATTGGTTACGAAAACCAGCTCGGACGGATCGAACTCTGACGGCTTCGACATTGCGGGGTTTGGAGTCATCAGAGCGGGATGTTTCCGTGCTTCTTGGCCGGCAGGGTGGCCCGTTTGGTACGCAGTGCCCGCAGGGCCTTGACGACCGATACGCGCGTGGCGGCCGGCTCGATAATGCCGTCGAGCTCGCCGCGCTCCGCGGCCAGGAACGGACTCGCCACGTTGTAGGTATACTCATGGGCCAGACGCGTCCGCACGGCAGCGACATCTTCGCCGGCCTGCTCGGCCGCCTTGATCTCGGCGCGGTAGAGAATATTCACGGCGCCCTGGCCGCCCATGACGGCGATCTCCGCGGTCGGCCAGGCCAGGTTGGTGTCGGCACCAAGCTGCTTGGAACCCATTACGATGTACGCGCCGCCGTAGGCCTTGCGCAGAATGACGGTGACGAGCGGCACGGTGGCCTCGGCGTAGGCGTAGAGCAGCTTCGCCCCGCGACGGATGATGCCAGTCCATTCCTGGTCGGTGCCCGGCAGAAAACCCGGAACGTCGACCAGGGTGAGAATGGGGATCGAGAACGCATCGCAGAACCGCACGAAGCGGGCGGCCTTCTCACCTGCCTCAATGTTGAGCGTGCCGGCCATGGCGTTGGGCTGGTTGGCGACGATCCCGATCGAGCGGCCCTCGACCCGGGCGAATCCGACGACGATGTTCGGCGCGTACAGCGGCTGCGTCTCGAGAAAGTCGCCGTTGTCTACGATGTGCTCGATGACGGTCTTCACGTCGTAGGGCTGGTTGGGCGAATCGGGGATGATCGTGTTGAGGCGACGGTCGGCATCCGTTGTCTCGAGCTCTACCTCGCTGTCGAACACGGGCAGCTCGGCCAGGTTGTTGTCGGGAAGGTAGCTCAGCAAGGCGCGGGCGAAGTCGAGCGCATCAGACTCGTCGCTCGCGAGGTAGTGCGAGACACCCGACACCTTGTTGTGGGTGAGGGCGCCGCCGAGCTCTTCCATGCCGACGTCTTCGCCGGTGACGGTCTTGATCACGTCGGGACCGGTGACGAACATCTGGCTGGTCTTGTCGACCATGATCACAAAGTCGGTCAGCGCGGGGGAATAGACCGCCCCGCCGGCGGCCGGGCCGCAGATGATCGAGATCTGCGGAATGACACCGGATGAGGCTGTGTTGCGACGAAAAATCTCGCCGTATTTGCCGAGGGCCACCACGCCCTCTTGAATTCGCGCTCCGCCGGAGTCGAGAATGCCAATGATCGGCACGCCGGTCTTCAGTGCGAGGTCCATCACCTTGATGATCTTCTCGCCGGCGACTTCGCCGAGCGACCCTCCGAAAATGGTGAAGTCCTGCGAGTACACGGCCACCTGGCGGCCGTGGATCGTACCGGTTCCGGTGACGACCGCGTCGCCATAGGGTCGTTTCTTCTCCATGCCGAAGGCCACGGTGCGATGCCTGACGAACTCATCGAGTTCTACGAAGGACCCCTGGTCGAGTAGCAGGTCGACGCGCTCGCGGGCGGTCATCTTGCCCTTGGCATGCTGCTTCGAGGTTGCGGTTGCCCCGCTGGCGGTCACGGCCTCGTGATAGCGCAGCTTGAGGTCGGCGAGTTTTCCCGCCGTCGTATACAGATCGGGGGCCGCGGCGGGCGTCTTGTCAGTCACCTTTTCACTCTACCGGCACGCCCCGGGCGCTTCCCGTTGACGATGTTCCACAACTTTGCCCCGCAACACTGGTCATTTCCCCTTCCAGGACCACTTTTCTTCAGCCGCAATTCGCCCGCAACTCTCAGTCTCTCCCGCCTTCCCCGTGGCTAATTCAGGAAATCCTTCCGCAAATCGGCCAAAACACGGTGTTTTGAGGCCGATTTGTGCGAATATCCTGAATTAGCCACGGCGCACGCCGGTGACACCGGCACATGCCCGGCGCGACAGCACGAAAGAGGGCCACCATGGAATTTTCGCTCAGCCGCACCGAGGTGAGCCGGTTCGAGTTCTTGTCCGAGGCTGCCTCCACCAACGATGTGCTCAAAGAATTCGCCACAACGGATGCCGCCGCCTGGCCCGACCTCTCCGTAGTAGTCACCGACAACCAGACTCAGGGGCGTGGCCGGCTCGGCCGCGTCTGGCTGGCCCCGACCGGCAAAGCCCTGGCCATCTCGGTGCTCGTGCGTCCGCAGCTGCCGACGGCGAGCCTCGGCTGGTTCCCGCTCCTGGCCGGTGCCGCTATGACCCGGGCTGTCAGATCAGTGGTCGAGAAAAGCCTGCAGCCGGTCGAAGGCCTGAAAGAGGCTGAGGATCCCCACCACGAGACGACCCTCAAATGGCCCAACGACGTGCTCATCAACGGCTACAAGGTGTGCGGCATTCTGTGCGAGTTGCTGCCCGACGCGACGGGCATCATCATCGGTGCCGGGCTCAACCTTTCGCTCGACGAACACGATCTGCCCACCCTGACCTCCACCTCGCTGCTCCTGGTCACCCGCACCGCCCCCGACCCCGACGAAGTGCTCGCCGCCTACCTGCACGAGCTCGCCACGCTGTACCGCGCCTTCGTGAAAGCCAACGGCGACGCACAACAAAGCGGACTGCATACGGCCGTCGAAAAACTCTGCGGCACCCTCGGCAGTGTCGTGCGGGTGGAGCTGCCCGGCGGCAGCGACCTGGTCGGAACCGCCACCGGCATCGACACCGAGGGGCAACTCAGAGTCGTCAACCAGGCCGATGGCGAAGAACGGTCTGTCGCCGCCGGCGATGTCACCCACCTGAGGTATTAATAGAAGTAATGAAACCGAAGAAGACAGAGCCCAACGAGACCGAACCCTCCGGCTACGCCCGGGAGAGTCGGCCGGAGAAGGTCGTCGCCCGCTTGCGCCCGCACGCCCGGGTACTGCTCTGGCCCACCCTGCTGCTCTTCGCCCTGGCCGGTGCCACCGGTTACTTCTTCGGCAATCTGCCCGAGCCCTGGCAGAACGCGGCCCTATTGCCCGGTGCCGTCGTGCTGGTCGTGCTGGGCTGGCTGCTGCCGCTCGTCGCCTGGCTGACCAAGCGCTACACGATCACCACCCGTCGCATCATCTTTCGCCACGGATTCTTCGTGCGCACCCGGCAAGAACTGCTGCACAGCCGCGGCTACGACGTGAGCGTGCGGCAGAACTGGGTGCAGGCCGGGTTCCACTCTGGCACGGTGCTGATCAATTCGGGGCTGGAGCATCCGCTCATCTTGAAAGACATCCCCAACGTCGACCTGGTGCAGAGCGTGCTGCACGACCTCATGGAACAGGAGAGCACCGTCATGGGATCCCGCCGGCAGGAGCAGTCGGCCCTCGCCGCCGAGTCAGCGTTCTGGGGTCGCCGCTAGGCGAATCGCCCCCGTGCGCGTGGGCACCGAACTCGAGACAGCGGATGACGCGGCTGCAGCCCCAGCATCGGCCGGCGCGCCGCTCCGGCTCGGTGCGAACACCCAGTAGCGGTACAACGTGAAGCGGAACACCGCGCCGAGCAGCAGTCCAACGACGTTACCGGCGATGTTGTCGGCGAGAACGCTCGTGTAGCCGAGCACGTAGTGGCTGAACCAAAGGCAGCCGAGGCCGATACCCATGCCCATGAGGCTCACCGCGAGAAACTCCAGGCCCTCGCGCGCCGTTTGGTTCTGCCGGTTCTTGCTGAAGGTCCAATGGCGGTTGCCGAGCCAGTTCACCAGGATGGCCAGCACGGTCGAGATGACCTTGGCGTAGATGGGGCCGGCGTGCACCTCGGATGAGTCGAGCACGGTGGTGCGCAGCAGGTTGAAGACGGTGAAGTCCACCACGAAGCCGAGCGCGCCGACGGCACCGAACTTGAGGCCCTGGCTCAGAAAGCTGAGCAGGCGCTGCTTCAGGGTGATCGACATGCGTCCGTCCGAAGGTTCGGTAAAGTAGAAAAGCACTGAAGTATCGCAGTCTACGGCGATTGAAAACCCTCGGGCTGGGTATCCACGCGCGTTTAGCTGAACGCTGGCATAGAAAATGGTGAACAGATGGCTTTGACCGTCGGTGTGATTGGCGCTGGCCAGCTGGCCCGCATGATGATTCCCGCGGCCGTGAACCTCGGCATCGAGCTCAAGGTGCTCGCCGAAGCCGACGGAATGTCCGCCGAGCTCGCAAAAGCCAGCGTGGGCGACTACCGCGACCTGCCCACGGTGCTCGCCTTCGCGAAGACCGTCGACGTGATCACCTTCGACCACGAACACGTGCCGCAGGAAATTCTGCGGGAGCTCGTGCGCGCCGGCATCAGAGTGCACCCCGGACCCGACGCGCTGCTCTACGCCCAGGACAAGCTGCTCATGCGCGAAAAACTTGCTGAGCTGGGGCTGCCGGTTCCGGATTGGGCACGCATAACGGATACGTCCGGTCTCGCCGACTTTCTGCAGCAGCACGGTGGCCGCGCCGTCGTGAAGACCGCACGCGGCGGCTACGACGGTAAGGGCGTGCGCGTGGTCAGCCACGAACACGACGTCGACGACTGGTTTACCGCGCTCGCCGAAGACGGCAATGGCGGTGCCCTGCTGGTCGAAGAACTCGTACACTTCAGCCGGGAGCTCGCCCAGGTCGTCGCCCGTCGCCCGAGCGGTGAGATCGCGGTCTGGCCGGTGGTGGAGACCGTGCAGAAAGAGGGCGTCTGCGCCGAGGTCATCGCGCCCGCCCCGAAATCGGCCGGGCACCTCGCCGACGTCGCCTCCGATATCGCCATCGCGATCGCCGAGGGCATCGGCGTCACCGGGGTGCTCGCCGTCGAACTGTTTCAGACCACGGATGCGCGCCTCCTCATTAACGAGCTCGCCATGCGCCCGCACAACAGCGGCCACTGGTCGATTGACGGATCTACGACGAGCCAGTTCGAGCAACACCTGCGGGCCGTGCTCGACCTGCCGCTCGGGGCGACGGGCGCCCGCTACCCGTGGACGGTCATGGTCAACATCTTTGGTGGGCCAGCGTCAGGCTCGCTCGGTGACCGGTATCAGAGCGCCCTTGCGGAGCATCCGCAGGTGAAAGTGCACAACTATGGCAAGGCGTCACGGCCGGGCCGAAAGGTCGGCCACGTCACCGCGGGCGGCGACGATCTCGACGAAGTTGCCTACCAGGCGCGTGCCACTGCACAAATCTTTCAGTCTTGAGCAATAGGATCATCTGCGTGCCAGACAACATCGAGCCTTCCGCTGTGCCTGCTAACAGCGTGCCCGAAAACTCCAATGCGCCGCTGGTCGGCTTGGTCATGGGCAGCGACTCCGACTTCACCGTCATGAGCGCCGCCGCGCAGACCCTCAAGGACTTCGGAGTGGCGCACGAGGTGCAGGTAGTCTCGGCGCACCGCACCCCCGAGAAAATGCTCAACTATGGTCGCAATGCGCAGGCCCGCGGCCTCAAGGTGATCATCGCCGGAGCCGGGGGAGCAGCGCACCTGCCCGGCATGCTCGCCGCCATGACCACGCTGCCGGTGGTCGGGGTTCCCGTTCCGCTCGGACTGCTCGACGGCCTCGACTCGCTGCTGTCGATCGTGCAGATGCCGGCCGGCGTGCCGGTCGCGACCGTGTCGATCGGTGGGGCCAAGAACGCCGCGCTCATCGCGATCAAGATTCTCGCCACGAGCGATGACGCGCTGCGTCTGAAGCTCGAGGACTATTCCGTCGCACTCGCCGACCTGGTCGAGCAGAAGAACCGGGACCTCCAAGAGCGATTATGAGTAGTGTGACTGACCCGATCCGGCACCCGAATTCCGGCTCCACGCGCATCATGACGACGCGTGCGTGGTGGCTTGTCGTACTCAATTTCGTGCTCCCCGGTTCGGCACAGGTACTCGCCGGCAATCGGCGGCTCGGCCGGTTCGGCCTTGGCGCCACGCTCATCTTGGTGGCCTCGGCAATCGTCGCCGGTGCTGTCTACCTGTTCTGGCCCGAGGCCGTGCTCACGGTGTTCACGAACACGATCGGCCTCTGGGCCGCCGCCGCCGTGCTCGCGTTCTACGCGCTCACCTGGCTCGTGCTCACCGTCAACACCCTCAGCCTGATCAACCTGCTGAAAGCCGCGCCCGGCGCTCGCCCGCTGATCGCTGCTTTCTCCGCGGCGCTCATGGTCGTCGTCTGCGGCACGGCTGGCTATGGTGCCTTCGTCGCGACCTCAGCGAGCGGATTCCTCTCCTCGGTCTTCGTCCCCGGCCCGAGTGAACCGCCGGTCGACGGCCGCTACAACATTTTGCTGCTCGGCGGGGACGCCGGCGCCGATCGGGACGGCCTGCGCCCCGACAGCCTCTCCGTGGTCAGCCTCGACGCCACGACCGGCCAGGCCACGACCATCAGCCTGCCGCGCAACCTCGAGGACGTGCCATTCTCGGCCGGTTCCTCGCTCGGTGCGCTCTACCCCGAGGGATACGGCTCGATCGACGGATGCGACGTGTCGGCGTGCATGCTCAACTCCATCTTCACCGAAGCCGAGCTCAAACGCCCGGAGTACTACCCGAATGCCGTGGCCGAGGGCAGTTCCCCGGGCATTCAGGCGACCCTCGAGGCGGCGCAGGGCATCACCGGGCTCACCATCCAGTACTACGTGCTGATCGACATGCAGGGATTCTCCGACCTCATCGACGCTCTCGGCGGCGTCGACATTGACGTGCAGAGCCGGGTTCCGGTGCACACCGATGAGAGCTTCAGCGAGGTGTTGTTCTGGTTCGAACCCGGCATGCAGCACATGGACGGCTACCACGCCCTCTGGTTTGCCCGCTCCCGGCACGGCACGAGCGATTACGACCGCATGCAGCGGCAGACGCAAATGCAGGAGGCTCTTCTCGCTCAGGCCAGCCCGGCCAACGTGCTCAGCAAATTTCAGGGCGTGGCCGTTGCCGGCACCCGCGTCGTGAAGACCGACGTGCCGAAGGGCATGCTTGGCTATTTCATGAACCTCGCATCTAAGACAAAGGAACTGCCGGTCGTGTCGGTGCCGCTCATCCCCGAAAACGGCATCGACCCGGAGAACCCTGACTACGCCGCCATCACCGCAATGATCGCCGCCGCTCTGGCCCCCGCGCCCACTGCCACCCCGACACCGTAGCCCGACGCCGGCATCCCCGGCCCGCCACCTGAGGCGGTTTGTCCATGCCTCGCACGCTCCGAATGCTGCACTCGCGGCCGCACCCTGCTGGCGCACCCCTGACCCGGGGCGCCTCACGCGTCGAAATGCTGCGTGCGCGGCATGCCGCGAGCGTTAGCGTCCGCTGACAGCTCCAGCAGCTTTCGACCGCGCGACCGTCGCACAACAAACGCGACTCATCCTGCGAGACATGTGATCTCCCTTGGTCGAGCATGCCGAGAACGCAATCCCAGCGCCGCCACCCGCCCAATTCAGGCGCGTCAAGCGGATGCGGACGGCTGCCTTACTGGCGCAGCGACTTCACGTTGTCGCGATACCACTGCACGGTCGACCGCATGCCATCGTCCAGGGAAATCTGCGATGTCCAGCCTGCTTCAGCGAGTTTGGACACGTCGAGCAGCTTCTGTGGGGTGCCGTCCGGCTTCGAGGTATCCCAATCGGTAGCTCCGGTGAACCCAGTAACGCGAGCGATCGATTTCGCGATCTCACGAATCGTGACGTCGGTTCCGGTGCCAACGTTGACTTGTTCGGGGCCATCGTAATTTTCGAGCAGATGCAAGCAGGCAGCAGCCATGTCGTCGACGTGCAAAAACTCCCGCCGTGGCGTTCCGGTACCCCAGTTCGTCACCCGTGCCGCACCCGACTGGGCCGCCTCGTCATACCGGCGGATGAGTGCGGGAAGAACGTGCGAGCCGGTCGGCGAGAAGTTGTCGCCGGGCCCATAGAGGTTTGTCGGCATCGCCGAGATCCACGGCAAACCGTACTGGCGACGCACGGCCTGAATCTGCAGGATCCCAGCAATTTTCGCGATCGCGTAGGCATCGTTTGTCGGCTCGAGATGCCCGGTCAGCAGCGAATCCTCGCGGATCGGCTGCTGGGCCAGTCGCGGATAAATGCACGACGACCCCAAAAACAGCAGGCGTTTTACGTCGTACTTCAACGCGGCATCCAACACGTTGACTTGGATGCGCAGGTTGTCGCTCAGAAAGTCAACCGGAAAGCTGTCGTTGGCCAGAATGCCACCCACCTTTGCCGCGGCCAGCACAACATAGCGTGGTTGGATTTCGGCGAAGAAGGCGAATACGGCGTCGCGGTCTTTGAGGTCGAGTTCGGCTGAGGTGCGCCCGACCAGGTTGGTGAACCCCTCGGCCTCCAGAAGGCGCCAGATCGCGGAGCCCACGAGGCCGCGATGCCCGGCGATATACACACGGCTCCCTCGATCCAGCGCGGTCGGTGTGAAGGCGACCTGATCCCGGTTGTCCGTCGTCATCACTTCGTTCCCCAAGTTGCCAGCTCGACCTTGTCGATCCAGGGTTGACCGGCGTGTTCGAGCAGTTTGATGTCGGCGTCCACCATGATGCGGGCCAGTTCCGCGGTATCGACCGTGGCCTTCCAGCTCAGCTTGTCGAAAGCGTGCGAAGCATCGCCGACGAGGGCATCCACTTCGGTGGGGCGCAGGTACCGTTCGTCGAAGCGCACGTGTTTTTCCCAATCCAAGCCGGCGTGGCTGAACGAGGTCTCCACGAAGTCGCGCACGGTGAAGTTGCCTCCGGTCGCCAGCACAAAATCGTCAGGTTCGTCGGCCTGCAGCATGCGCCACATGCCCTCTACATACTCGGCGGCATAACCCCAGTCGCGAATCGAGTCGAGGTTTCCGAGATAGACGTGGTCTTGTTTCCCAGCCTTGATCGCGGCGACCGCCCGGGTGATCTTGCGCGTCACGAAGGTCTCACCTCGACGTGGCGACTCGTGGTTGAAGAGGATACCGTTTACCGCGAACATGCCGTAGGCCTCGCGGTAGTTCTTGGTGATCCAATAGCTGTACACCTTGGCTGCGCCGTAGGGCGAGCGCGGATAGAACGGGGTCGCTTCGTTTTGCGGGGGCGGTGTCGCTCCGAACATTTCCGACGACGACGCCTGGTAGAACCGGGTTGTGATGCCCGACATGCGCACGGCTTCGAGCAAGCGAATCGTGCCCATTCCGGTCGTGTCAGCGGTGTGTTCCGGCTCATCGAACGAGACGCGCACATGCGATTGGGCGGCCAGGTTGTAGACCTCATCCGGCTTGATTTCGGCGAGCAGCGTCGTCAGGCGTGATCCGTCGCTCAGGTCCCCGTAGTGCAGAAACAACTTCGCGCCCTCGTCGTGCGGGTCCACATACAGGTGGTCGATGCGTGACGTGTTAAAAGTGGATGCCCGCCTAATCAGGCCGTGTACTTCATACCCTTTGGAGAGCAGTAACTCTGCGAGATACGAACCGTCCTGGCCGGTGATTCCCGTAATGAGCGCGCGCTTTGTCATGAAACCCTTTGTATTCGTACGGGCAGTGGAGCCGCAACAATGGAGCGTCGCGCCTTGCCTTGATCACTTTGAGCCTACTGGCTGGCACCGTGCGGCCCTAAGTCGTGTGAGGCACCCAACTACAGGTCCGCGTGCAACTGCCAGACCCGTTCGGCCGAATCGTGCCAGCTGAACGCGCGTGCGCGGTCGCCACCGAAGATGCTCATTCGATTTCGCAGCACGCTGTCGCCGAGCACCCGGTTAACCGCCTCGAGCAGCCGACCGGGGTATTCCTTCGCATCCGCTCGCTCGACCGCAACACCGGCGTCGCCAGCCGCTTCCAGGAGTGCAGGCGCGTCGGAGTGCACGACCGGCGTGCCGAGGTGAAATGCTTCGATGATCGGCAGCGCGAAGCCTTCTTCCAGGCTGGGGTACACGAACACGCTCGCTCGGGCGATCACTACGGCCAGATCGGAGTCGCTCAGCCCGGACAGCGCGCGTACGCGCCCCGGTGCCAGCCCGGCTTCATCGGCGACCGAGGCGAGGTCGAGCTCGCCCCAGGTGTCCGGTCCGAGCACGATCAGCGGCAGGTCCGGTGCACCCGGCAGCCCGAGCGCCGTGATCAGGGCTGTCACTGCCTTGCGCGGGTCCAATGACCCGGCCGTCAGGAGATACTGCGACGGCAGCTCCATCGCCTGTAGGCGCTCTTCCACGATGGGAATGGCTGGTAGTAGGAGCCCTCGACCCACGGCGCCGCCGATCACGCGCACCCGGTCGCCCAAGTCCATGATTTCGGTCAGTTGCCGGGCCACGGCGTGGCTCGGTACGACAATGGCGTCGGCGTGTTTGCGGGCGCGTTTAAGCATGCCCTTGGTCCAGGCCACGGTCGTCGGGGTCAGCGAAGACGGATGCGTCCACGCCAGCACATCGTGCAGGGTCACCGCAATCTGGGTTCCGTCCACAGCCCGATCGTGGCGGCGCAGCGGGGCGAGCAGCCCCGGCGCGTGAATCAGGCCGCTACCCGACGAGGCAATCACACCGAGTGCCCAGGCCGTGGCCAGCTCGCGGCGCGCCAACACCGTCTTGTGCAAGTTGGCCAGACCGGGCAGGGCGGCCTCAATGACTGCATACTGCGCCGAAGGCGACGACGAGACGATGCCCTCAACCTCACACTCGGCCGGAGCGCTAGCAATCAGCGCGCGGGTGAGTTCCTCGGCGTAACGCCCGACTCCGCCCGGAACCGGCGCGACCATTTGGTCGACGATAACCCGCAGAGTGATCATGGCGTCTCGAATACCCCCTCAGCGAAGGCGTCAGCTTGGGCGTCCTGCCAGCTGCGCATCGGCGTAAGTCCGGCTGCAGCCCAGTTGGCGTGCCCAAGCACGGAGTAGGCGGGCCGGGGCGCCGGCAACACAAAGGCCGAGCTGTCGGTCGGCAGCACGCGTTCCGGGTCGAGCCCGGCCAGGGCGAACACGTCGCGGGCCTGGTCGAACTTCGACGCGACCCCCGAGTTAGTACCGTGGTAGATGCCTGCGGGCGCAACCGAGTCGAGCAGCAGCACGATCTGCGCGGCGAGATCCACCGTCCAGGTGGGCTGGCCGACCTGGTCGTTGACGACATTCAACGTATCGCGCGTGCCAGCGGCCGTGAGCATGGTCTTGGCGAAGTTCGGCCCGTTCTTGCCGTACAGCCATGCGGTGCGCACGATGTAGCTGCGCGCGCCGTTCTCGGCGAGCACGAAGTTTTCGCCAGCCGCCTTGGTACGGCCATAGGCCGAGATCGGGCTGTGCGGCGTGCTCTCCGCATAGGGAGTGGTCGCGCTGCCGTTAAAGACGTAGTCCGTCGAGATCTGCACGAGCTTCGCTCCCGCAACGGATGCCGCCACCGCCAGGTTACGCGCCCCCACCGCGTTCACCGCGTAAGCCTCATCTTCGTGCGTTTCGGCGTCATCGACCTTGGTATACGCAGCGCAGTTGATGATGACGTCGTGCCCGGCGACGGCGGCCTTGACCGCGTCAAGGTCGGTCACGTCGAGGTCGCTCCGGCCGACAGCTGTCACGTCTCGTCCAGCTAGAGCCGCCTGTAGGTCGCGCCCCAGCATGCCGGTCGCGCCGGTGATCAGATAACGGGTCATGTTAGTTCAACGCCGCACGAGCCTTGAGCGGTTCCCACCACTGGCGGTTGTCGCGGTACCACTGCACCACATCGGCCAGGCCGTGTTCAAACGGAACCTCGGGCGCATAACCGAGCTCGGCCTGAATCTTTGAGATATCGACCGAGTAGCGCAGGTCGTGGCCGAGTCGGTCGGCCACGCGGTCAACGTACGACCAGTCCTTGCCCGTCGAGTCCAGCAGCAGCTGGGTGAGTTCCTTGTTGGTGAGTTCGGTGCCGCCGCCGATGTTGTAGATTTCGCCGGCGCGACCGCCGACCAGCACCATGGCGATGGCACGGGTGTGGTCGTCAACGTGCAGCCAATCGCGAATGTTGTTGCCCTCGCCATAGAGGGGAACGTGCAAGTCGTCGATGAGATTGCTGACGAACAGCGGAATGACCTTTTCGGGAAAGTGGTACGGGCCGTAATTGTTCGAGCAGCGCGTGATCGACACGTTGAGGCCGTGGGTGCGGTGGTAGCTGCGGGCGAGCAGGTCGCTGCCCGCCTTCGACGCGCTATAGGGCGAGTTGGGCTCAAGCGTGCGCTCCTCGTTCCAAGACCCTTCGGCGATCGAGCCATAGACCTCGTCGGTAGAGACGTGCACGAACCGGGCCAGCTTGTGGCGCAGCGCAGCGTCGAGCAGCTGCTGGGTGCCCAGCACATTGGTTTCAACGAAGATGGTGGAGTCCATCACCGAGCGGTCTACGTGCGACTCGGCAGCGAAGTGCACCACCGCATCGAGCCCAGGGAAGAGTGTATCGAGTAGCTTGCCGTCGCGAATATCGCCGTGCACAAAGGAGTAACGCGGTGAGTCGGCGATCGGGGTGAGGTTTTCGAGGTTGCCCGAGTATGTCAGTGCGTCGAGCACAATGACCTCGGCGCCTTCCAGGCCCGGGTACTTGTCTTCAATCGTGCGTCGTACAAAGTTGGAGCCGATAAAACCGGCGCCGCCGGTGACGAGGATCTTCATAGAGGAGTAACCGTTCCGTTCGCTTCAATGGCCTCCGCGATTCTACCGGACGCCAATTGGTAGACTCCGAACGTGCAGATTCGCGAACTCTCCATCCCCAATTCCTACGAGATCACGCCTAAGCAGTACGGCGATGACCGGGGCGTGTTCCTCGAATGGTATCGATTCGACAAGCTCGAAGAGAAGGTCGGGCACAAGCTCGACCTCGCCCAAGCGAATACGTCGGTGTCCAGGCGCGGGTCGGTGCGCGGCATCCACTTTGCGGATGTCCCGCCCAGCCAAGCCAAATACGTCACGGCCGTGCACGGCACCGTGCTCGATTACATCATCGACATTCGCGTGGGGTCGCCCACGTTCGGTCAGTGGGACAGTGTGCTCCTCGACGACACCGATCGGCGCGCGGTCTACATTGCCGAAGGCCTCGGCCACTGCTTCGTCGCGCTCACCGACAACGCCACCGTGAGCTATCTCGTGAACAGCACCTTCAGCCCGGGCCGAGAACACGGCATCAGCCCGCTCGATGAAGAGATCGGCTTGGTGTTTCCGCCAGAGGCTGGTGAGCTGCTGCTGTCTCCCAAAGACACGGATGCCCCTTCTCTCGCCGCTGCAGCTGCCGCCGGTTTACTCCCCACCTGGGATGCGGCCCGTGCCTACTACGCATCTTTGAACGACAGGAACTAACGCTCATGCGCGGAATCATTCTCGCCGGCGGCTCTGGCACACGCCTGTGGCCGATCACCAAAGGCATCTCCAAGCAGCTCATGCCTATCTGGGACAAGCCGATGATCTATTACCCCCTGTCGACGCTCATGATGGCCGATATCAAAGAGATTCTGATTATCACCACCCCCGAATACAACGAGCAGTTTCGGGCGCTCCTCGGGGACGGATCCGACCTGGGCATCCGCATCGAGTACGCTATGCAGCCTTCTCCGGACGGTCTGGCCCAGGCGTTCATCATTGGTGAAGAATTTATCGGTGATGACAGCGTTGCGCTCGTGCTCGGCGACAATATTTTTCACGGGGCAGGACTTGGTTCATCTCTTCGGGGTAACGCCGAGATCGAGGGTGCGCGTATTTTCGCTTACCATGTCAGTAATCCCACCGCTTATGGTGTCGTTGAATTCGATGATTCGGGCACCGTCGTGTCCATCGAAGAGAAGCCGACGAAGCCCAAGAGCAACTACGCCGTTCCCGGTTTGTACTTCTACGACAATTCCGTCGTCGCCATCGCGAAGACGATCGAACCGAGCGCTCGCGGGGAGCTCGAGATCAGCACCATCAACGAGCGCTACCTGGAGCAGGGCAGATTGCACGTGCAGGTGCTCGATCGGGGCACTGCCTGGCTCGACACCGGAACTTTCGAGTCCATGATGCAGGCGTCAGAGTACGTGCGCGTCATCGAAGACCGCCAGGGTTTCAAGGTCGGCTGCATCGAGGAGATTGCCTGGCGTGCCGGTTGGATCAGCGACGCTCAGCTGGCCGTGCTTGCAGGTCCCCTGGTGAAGAGCGGATACGGCAGGTATCTCCAGGCCATCGCGCAGGTGGATTAAGGCGCAGTACGGGGTGCGCTTGATCGCCTGGTGACCAGTCGCCGCAACGATCGCTGCAATCCCCAGATCGTGACCCGTCCCATCGCCTCGAGAACGATGCCGCGGCTCATTTTGGACTCGCCGATTTCGCGTTCGCGAAATTCTATGGGGAATTCAACGATGCGGCCGGCCGCATCAAAGACTCGCAGAGTCAGGTCGATTTGAAAGCAATATCCTTTTGAACTAACGCTCGACAGATCCATCGCCCGCAATGCCGTCGCGGAGTAGATTCGAAAACCGGCCGTCGCGTCGTTGACCGGGAGTCCAAGCATCAGCTTGGCATAGGTGTTTCCAGCCCGGCTGAGGAATTCGCGGCTCTTTGGCCAGTTGACGACGCTGCCTCCACTAATCCATCGAGAGCCGATGACGACCCAGGGGCGCACTCCAGGACGGTCGAAGGCCGCGATCAGTTCGGGGAGCGCGTCGGCCGGGTGTGATCCGTCTGCATCAAACTCACCGATCAGCTCATAGGCGCGCGCGAGCGCCCAGGCGAATCCAGCCAGATAAGCGTCTCCCAGACCAGACTTCTTCGAGCGGTGAAGAACGAAAATGCGCGAGTCCACCGCGGCGAGCCGGCCTACGATCTGCCCAGTGCCGTCGGGACTCTGGTCGTCAACAACCAGAATATGAGCGCCAGGAACGACCGCGTGTACCCGGCGTATGGTCGCTTCGATGTTGCCGGCCTCGTTATACGTTGGAATGATGATCAGCGTTTTGGTGGCGGAGTCAGGCACAAGTTCTTTCGGTTACTTCTTGGGGCAGGGAAAACGGTCGGTTCAATGTGTAGGAGCTGGGGCCCCCAACGACCCAACACTCTCAAAAGGCTACCGAAGTGGTTGGAGTGTCCTCCAGCAATGCTACCTTGGAGAATTCCGTCGCTAGATGCAAGCATTACTAAACTCTTGGCCCGTCACGAGCGTCACCACAAATGGCGTCAGCACTATGAAAGGCGCAGGGCGGCCTGTGAACCATGACAGTAATTAATGAGTTCTCGACCGTGGACTCGGCCGCCCGTGAGACCAACCCGGGAACTATTACCAGCCAAACTTGGACCATTGCGTCACTGCTCGGTCTGATCGCGGGGGCGATCAGCTTCGGCGGGTCCTGGGTGCCGTCCGTCTGGACTGATGAGCAAGCGACTCTGTCTGCTGCCACGCGCCCGCTTCCTGAGATGGTTTCCCTCGTTACGAACACTCTGGACGCCGTGCACGGACTGTATTACTTCTTTATGCATTACTGGTTCGCCCTCGTCGGAGTTCACGATTGGAGTTTTCGCCTGCCCAGCGCGATTGCGGTGGGGCTGGCGGTGATGGGGATCGTGGTTCTTGGGGCCATGCTTGTCAACCTTCGGGTGGGATTTCTAGCGGGCGTCCTGCTCGCGCTCATTCCGCAAACGCAGTGGGTAGCCACCGAAGCCAGATCCTATGGATTGACCGTCATGCTGGCAGTTTGGCTCAGTATCGTGCTCGTCCTCGCGGTCACATCGTCGAGATGGTGGTGGCTCGCCTATGCGTTTTTGGGGACAATCTCCGTAACGGTTTTTATCTATCTCACGCTCCTGGTGGCAGCGCATGCGATCACGGTCATTGCTCTCCGTGCCTGGCGCCGGTCATGGTGGTTGTTTGGGCTGAGCGCTCTGGCCATCGTCGTCTGCACGATTCCCGTCCTCAGGTTGGCTGTCGCTCAACGAGGTCAAGTGAGTTGGATCGGCCCGATCAGTCGCCAGACGATCTTCGATGTGCTCGCGGATCAGTGGTTCGACAGTAGCGTGTGGGTCGCCGGGGTGTTTTGGATTCTGATCGGAGCAGGCATTGTCATAGCGATCGTGCGACGACGGTCGGATCCATCCGCTGCGGGTGTCGTGCTCCTCGCCCTTCCGTGGCTGATCGCGCCGACTGCGGCGCTGGTGCTTGGTTCTCTGGTGATGTCGCCGCTTTACGTCGGCCGATACGTGGCCTTCAGCGTTCCGGCTGTGGCCCTACTCGGGGCCGTGGCCCTTGCCAGCATTCGATCCAAATTTCTCATTGCGGCCGGACTAGTCATCATTCTCGGCCTGTCGACACCCTTGTACCTTGCGCAGCGCGCGCCATTGGCGAAAGGAACCGACTGGAGGGACGCCAGTATGACCATGGGTGAGCATTCTCAGCTGGGCGACGCAGTCTTCTTCTCCCGGGCAGAAAGTGCCGTCTATCCGTACGCCCGATCTATGCTTTTTGCCTACCCCGACGCCGTCGGTGAATTGAAGGACATAGCTTTAGCAACGTCGTACGAGACCCGGGCAAACTTTTTTGATGAGCTCGAGCCGTTTGAAACGGCCGTGTTGCGGCTGGGAGATTCGAATCGAGTATGGATGGTCAACCCGGCGGGATACGCTTGGAGTGGTTCAACAGACGAGGCGACGCTTCGTGCACTTGGATTCTCGGTGCAGCAAGTGTATCCGGGTAATTCGACCAGTCTCGTTCTGCTCAGTCGCCACCAATAGCAGCCATGTGCATGATCGCCGCTGAGCAGAATAACCCGGGCAACGGGTTGCGCTACCCGCGGGTAGCCCACCAGGATCGAATCGATAGGGTGCCGCGCAGCACCCACCGCACCGGCGCGAGATACCACGAACGGTACTTACGGGCAAGAAAAAGGTAGGCACTCTCGTGGTGCGCTGCGACCATGCGCAGCGAATCTGTGCTGGTGGAGTGAGCCCCAGTGTGCGTCACTATTGCGCCGGGCACGTACAGGTTCTGCCATCCTGCTTTGCCAAGCCGATAGCCAAGGTCGACGTCTTCGAAGTACATGAAGAAGGCCTGGTCGAAGCCGCCAATGTCGTCGAAGGCTGATCGGCGGATAAGAAGACAGGCTCCGGAAAGCCATCCCACTGGCCGTATTTCTGTGCCGGTCTCATTCTCAGAGCGGTATGAACGAGTCCAGGGGTTGGATGGCCAGATCCGCGAGAAGACCGCGTGCCCGACGCCAGTTCGCAGCGACGGGATACGTCGGGCCGAGGGATACGTTGTGCCATCGGAGTTCAACACACGTGGCCCGACTGTAGCGGCCTGGGGATTGGCCCGCATGACGTCTTCCAGAGCGCTGATGGCTCCGGGGTGAACAAGTACATCCGGGTTGGAAACCAGTACGAACTCGAACGGGAGTGGCACCGAGCGCACGGCCGCGTTGATGGCCCCGCCATAACCCAGATTTCTACCCAGCGACAGCACTGTCGCGCCGTAGTCGCCGGCGATTTTACGGCATTCATCGATGTCAGCCGACAGGTTGTCGGCGATGGTCACGGACGGCGGAGTCGGCTCACTGACAATGACCGAATTCAGAAATGCACCGAGGGCAGCGCTGGAATTATAGGTAACGGTGACAACGGCAGTGCAGACTGCCGGTGAGAGTGGGTTGCCGTGCATTCGTACCATCATACGAGAACGTCGACAGAAGGGCTGCCAGTAGTGCGAGAGTCGCTGGCCGGGCAATGTATCCTTAGTGGACCCTGCGCTCGGCCGGGCCAAACGTCGTTCAGGATGGATCTGTGGCTGTATCAAGCGAGTTCAAGCGGTCACGTGAGCTGTTTATCAACCTCACGCAGAGGGAGCTCAAAGGAAAATACAAGCGCACAGTGCTGGGGCAGCTCTGGTCACTGGCCAATCCCCTGGCGCTCATGCTCGTTTACACCTTTGTTTTTGCTTTCATCTTTCGCATCGCGCCGCCTGTTGGCTCACCGAGCGGGCTTGATGCCTTCCCGTTGTGGCTGTTGTGCGGGCTGTTGCCGTGGATCTTCTTCTCGAACGTCGTGCAGCAGGGCATGGGTGTGCTCCTTGCCAATGAAGGCCTCATTAAAAAGGTCTATTTTCCCCGCAACGTGCTTATTTTCTCCAGTGCGGCGTCTCTGGCGGTGAACTGGGGGATCGAGATGATGGTACTCATCGTTGCCCTCGTCATTGCGGGCGCGTACGGCGTCATTGTCTGGCTTCCCGTCGTCATCTTCTTCATGTTCTTGCTAGCAGTGTTTGCCGTGGGCATTGCGCTCATGCTGTCGATCGCTAATGTTCATTTTCGCGACACGCAGTATTTTGTCGGCATCATTCTTCAGCTCGGCATGTACCTCACCCCGGTGATCTACCCGATCTCGTTGGTTCAGGTGCAGTCCGATCGTTTCGGGAGTCTATTTGGTGTGTTCTCGCTGGTCGACCTGTACCGGCTTAATCCGATGGAGCGCTTCCTGAGCGCATTTCGCAGTCTTTTGTACGACAACACGTGGCCGGCTCTGGGCGATACCGTCGCCTGCGTGCTCATCTCGGCAGTTGTATTCGCCTTGGGCTGGGTGGTTTTTCGCCGTAACGAGAGAAAGCTAGCTGAAATCCTGTGACCGAAGTAGCAGTGCACATCGACGACGTTTCGAAGAAATTCCGTCTGTACAAGGAGCGCAACCAGTCGTTGAAGTCAGCGATCATGCGCGGCCGCAAGTCTGTTCACGAAGACTTCTGGGCGTTGAACGACATCTCCTTCGACATCAACACGGGTGAAACGTTCGGGCTGGTCGGGGACAACGGGTCGGGCAAATCAACACTGCTCAAGTGCATGGCACAAATTCTCTACCCCGACAAGGGCAGTATCGCCATGAAGGGGCGCGTTGCCGCCCTCCTTGAGGTGGGTTCCGGATTTCATCCCGAACTCTCGGGGCGTGAGAACATCTTTCTCAACGGCTCAATTCTGGGGATGTCCAAGCAGGAGATCGTGAAGAAGTTCGACTCGATTGTTGATTTCTCCGGCGTGAGCGAATTCATCGATCAACCGGTCAAGAATTACTCCTCGGGGATGTATGTTCGGCTGGGGTTCTCGGTGGCGATCCACGTTGACCCCGACATTCTCCTCGTCGACGAAGTGCTCGCCGTCGGCGACGAAACATTTCAGCAGAAATGTGCGGATAAGTTTGTGGAATTCCGCCGTGACGGCAAGACTGTAATTATTGTCAGTCACGCACTAGGCACAATGATGACGATGTGTGACCGACTTGCCTGGTTGAGCCATGGGGAGCTCCAAGCAGTTGGGAATCCCGAAAGCGTTGTCGCTGAGTATCGCGGTGTCGCCCAGTAGAGAACGACCAGCTGCGCTCAAGCGCACTGACATTTATGACAAGACCCAAAGGTTTCATATGATCAGCGGCACAGCCCCAACGTCCAGAAAAGCTCGTTCCAAACCGCTGCTCGTGTGGGCGCTCGCCGTTGCTTTGGTTTCTTCCTTCCTAGTCGTCGCCGCGCCAGCCGCGCCGCCAGCACAGGCGGTGTCCGGCTCGGACTTCCGACCCGGAAACATCATCAGTGACGCCAATTTCTATACCCAAAATGCCATGTCTGAGGCGGGTATCCAGTCGTTTTTGGACGCCAAAATCGGTTCGTGTAACAACAGTCTCTGTTTGAACGTACTTCGCGTGGATACGCCGACCACGACATTGTCGTTTGGAACCTGCTCCACTTATGTAGGAGCTGCGAACGAATCCGCCGCTCGCTTAATCTACAAGGTGCAGCAGGCCTGTTCTATAAGCGCCAAAGTAATTCTTGTTACTCTGCAAAAAGAACAGGGTCTGGTCACAAGCAAAGCGCCTACAGCAGCCATTCTGCGCAAGGCGTTAGGACAAGGTTGCCCGGACACTGCCCAGTGCGACTCCGCGTATTACGGATTCTTCATCCAGGTATTCTCTGGAGCCCGCCAACTCGCCTGGTACGGAAACTCCGAGGGATCGCATACCTCTATCAAAGTGGGGCAGCAGAACGCTGTTCGGCTACACCCCAACGCCGGTTGCGGATCGTCCAACGTTCTGATTGAGAACAGGGCTACGGCGTCTCTTTACTACTACACGCCGTATCAGCCGAATGCCGCTGCGCTCAACAACCTGGGCGGAAGTGGCGATGCGTGTTCCTCGTACGGCAACCGCAACTTTTGGGTCTACTACAACAATTGGTTTGGCTCAACGCAGGCCAGTGCCGCGCCGGTCGGCAACTTTGATGCCATCAGCGCCACAGCGGGGCGGGTGAACGTTCGAGGATGGGCGTTCGACTTTGACACTCAAGACTCGATTGCCATCCACGCCTACAGCGGCTCGACCATGGTGGGTGGATGGATAGCGAACGGTACCCGAACGGACGTTCAAGGCGTTTACCCCTCGCGGGGACCCCTGACCGGGTTCAACCAAACCTTGGCCATCAACCCCGGCTCCCGTCAGATTTGCCTCCACGCCATTAACGACGGCGCCGGCGGCAATACCGCATTGGGGTGCAAGACCGTTACGGTGCCCTCGACCGCCCCGGTCGGTTGGTTTGATTCCGCCACGGCAACCTCGACAGGCGTAGCCGTGCGTGGTTGGGCGCTGGACCCCACGACCGCGACATCGACCAGCGTTCACGTTTACGTTGATGGAGCGTTCTCGGCAGGCTTCGCGGCCGGCAACACTCGCTCCGACGTCGGCAGCATGTATCCCGCCCTCGGGTCCCAGCACGGGTTCTCGTCAACGATCACATTGAATGCCGGTAGGCACTCGGTCTGTGCCTACGCACTCAACGTGGCGGGTTCGCAATCCACCAGCCTGGGGTGCCGCTCCGTCACAGTTGCCGGCCCGGCTGCTGCTGTAGCGCGGGGCAATCTCGATTCCGTCACGGCAACGCCGACCGGCGCGAACCTGGCGGGGTGGGCCTTCGATACTTCAACCACCGCGTCAACGGATGTGCACGTCTACGCTGATGGCCGTTTCGCTTCGGGATTCCGGGCGTCAGGAACGCGCACCGATGTTCAGTCGGTATACCCGAATCAGGGGAGTCAGCACGGTTTCAACCAGTCGATCGCGCTGAGTTCCGGTCGTCATTCAGTCTGTGCCTACGCGTTGACCGCGTCGGGTTCGTCGTCAACGTCTTTGGGCTGCAGGTCGATCAGTGTGGCGTCATCGGCCCCGCGCGGTCACCTCGATTCCGTGCAGGGTGTGAGCGGCGGCGCGCAGGTTCGCGGCTGGTCCCTCGACCCGACGACCGCGGCATCCACTGACGTGCACGTCTACGCAGACGGACAATTCAGCTCGGGCTTTTCCGCGACAGTGTCGCGCACCGACGTGGCTGGCGTGTTTCCGGGTCTCGGTGCTAATCACGGGTTTGATTCCCTGATCGCCCTCGCACCCGGATCACACCGCGTGTGCGTGTTCGGATTGAACTCGACCCGTAGCGCTTCGGTTGATCTCGGCTGCTCGACGGTCACGACGAGGTAGGGTCGGGCGAACGATACCTGATTGGGTAGGCAAGAATGCGGGCTGAGTAACTCAGCCCGCATTCTGCATTTCTCTGCTTGGCCTAGGTGC
The DNA here is from genome assembly GCF_002929785.1 of Cryobacterium sp. Y62. NCBI lineage: Bacteria > Bacillati > Actinomycetota > Actinomycetes > Micrococcales > Microbacteriaceae > Cryobacterium > Cryobacterium sp. Y62. The sequence continues at coordinate 29,927 of NZ_PJJK01000108.1, forward strand.
GTTCGATGTCGCGCATCTGCGGCGTCGGCCCGGGATTTCGACCGCGACCGACAACACGGCCGAGCGGTCCGAGAATGCGTGCGATCATCAGGGACAGGCGGTATTTCTGACTGTTCTTGATCTCGGTGAGCTCATACATGTCGGCTGCCGTGCGCCGGAGAAATTCTTCACTGACCACGGTCATGGTTCGGATTGCTGCGTAGCGTCGACTCAGGTGATCCGGGTCGATTGGGGCATTCAGCGTTACTAGCACCTGGCCCCAGAAATCCTTGTTGTAGTCGGCGAGGGTGCGCGCTGCCGGCGGGCCCGGCTCGACCAGCAGGTCAGCGTTGCACGCTTCGCGAACTCGATCGGGCAATTCGGAGAAGAGGCTGAAGAAGCTCACATGCTCTTCGAGACCCAGAGCTGAGGTGACCTCCCGAGCAACCGCGGTATCGAAAACTACGATGCGTTTCTGGAGCTGCGCAGCCTCGGGAATCGGCAGGCCGAATCCTTCGTAGGCCGACGGGAAGACCACCACACGTGCTCTCGAATAGACGGTAGCCACCTCGGCGTCGGTGAGGCTTCCGCCCGGCAGTGCGTGCATCAGTGGAAAGTCCCGAGCCGTATCGGGACTCCCGAGAACGACGATCGGCAGCGAGCTGCTGCGCAGTGCCACGAGCGCGGACCGTACCTGCTTGTGCGGAAAGGCATTCCCGACAACGAGAACGTAGTCGCCCTGAGCAATGACCTCGGTGCAGGCCGGCGTGAGTGGCGTCGAGAAGTCGCTCACGTCGGTGACGCGAGCGGACAGGCCGGAGCCCTGGTGCACAACGGTGGTGCGCGAACGCAAGTTGTCGAGATCGGGAAAGAAGTCTAGGGCGTCGTCGAGCGTGGCCTCGCTGATGGCGACGACGCTGTCGGCATAGGCGAGCGACGCGTGTACGACTTCGGGCTTGTACGGCACCATGAGTCGCAGCCCCCAGGAACGCAAGGCGATGATATCGAGGTAGGAGACAACCCACTTCGCGCAGAACCGGTTGAGTGTCGCTATCTGTCCCAGAGAGGTGACCGGCGCTATGGCGACGCCAACGTCGAAGACCTCATCGATGTCGCCGTAGGGGATCACCCGTAAAGTGTAGGAGGTCAGATCGAAGAACTCGATGACGTCCTGGGGCGCGGCTACTGTCACCGCGACGGACGCCGGGTCGATTGTTTCGGCAACGAATTTCAGAAAACTCAGGGCATTCTTCGTGGATCCATCGAAGGCCAGTGAGAGGTGATGCAGATCGATCAGAACTTTTTTTCCGGGGTCGTCCGGGTGCGCAATGATGTCGGCAAATCGATCTAGACCGGAGTACCCGTTGTTGACGAAGTCGCTCACGGCGGCAGGATAGAACGGGTATCGAGCGTGCAAAATCTTAGAATTCTCCGCCTCGAGGGTCGCCCGTTGTTCAGCACCAAAACTCGTGCTGCCGACGTGGTAGACCAGCGCATGGTTGGCGATGAGAGAGGAATAGCCCAGGGCGTTCAGGCGCAGGCAGAAATCGTTCTCCTCGTTGTAGCCCATGCCGAAAACTTCATCAAAGAGGCCATTGTTCGCCACCAACGACCGTCGAATCAGAAAACAGAATCCGATGGCAACCGGCGTTATGTAGAAGCGGGGGAGACTGGGGGCCACCGCGTCAAAGACGCGTGCGGTTCGAGCCTCATCGCGGTCAGCAAATCGATCGCGCTGATAGAAGGGCATCGTGGCGATAGTGGCATCGTTGCTTCGCGGGCAGACGACCGCGTGGCGCTCAGACAGGCTGAGCACCAGGCGCATTTCATCCAGCGCGCCGGCCGTGATGCGGGTGTCACTGTTGAGCAGCAGCAGGTCGTTGCCGGTCCGGTCAAGTTCAAACGCGGCACGGTTGCAGGTGCGCACGAAACCGAGATTCGATGGATTGCGCTCGTATCGAAAGTTGGAATTCCCGAAAATCATGCCCAGCAGGCCAGCCTCAATCACATCGGCGTCGGGCCCGCAATCATTGACGATCAGAACGTCGTAGCTGTCGGCAGGCGCGTGTTCGATGAGAGCTGCGATGCAGTTGCGCAGGGATGCCCAGTCACCGTAGACCGGCACCAGGATCGTGACGCGATTGAGGGTCTTCTCCGCGGGAGACCCCGGTGTCGGGGCAGCAGGTGTGGTGTCTAATTCCTGAGGAGCGGGCATCCACTCAGCCTACCGGCGGGATCAACCAAGCCGGAAAGCTAAGCTTGCCAAGTGAGAGTACTCCTGTTGTCGCATAGTTCCGCCGTCGAAAATCTGGGCGGTGCAGCAAGGCGCAGACGTATCGGTTGCGGTACCTGTTGAGATGAGTTGCGCCCTAATATAGGGGCTTGGCTTTTTAATCGCTCGGACGGGGTGAAGCCTACTCGGGCGGAAATGGTGTGGGTAAAGTGATGGGTTCTGGCGTCGCTTTGCACGCGTTTCGAGCCGTGATCGTACCAAGCAGCCCGGGCTCACTGCGCCGACGTGACATTCAGGGGCTACGCGCCCTAGCTGTGGGTCTGGTTGTGATTTATCACTACTTCCCTCGCGCCCTCAGCGGGGGTTTCATCGGTGTCGATGTATTTTTCGTCATTTCCGGCTTTCTCATTACGTTGTTGTTATTCAAAGAGATTGAACGAACAGGTCGAATCTCGCTGTCGAGCTTCTATGCTCGGCGCATTCGCCGGTTGCTGCCGGCGGCGGTGGTCACGATGGTCGGAACAGCGTTGGCGGCGACCTTTATTCTGGGCCCTCTTCACCTCGTGAGCATCTTGCAGGATATGGCCTGGACTGCGGTCTACTTGGCGAACTATCACTTTGCCCAAGCGACCACGGGATACTTCGACAACTCGGACCCTTCGCCGTTCCTCCATTTCTGGTCGCTGGCGGTTGAAGAGCAGTATTACCTTCTATGGCCGCTAGTACTCACTGCCGTGCTGATACTAGCTAGGAGGCGCAGATCGTTCTTCGTGGGGGTGCTCCTAGCAATCATCGTCTGTTCTCTCAGCACCTCCATTGCGCTTACAAATGCTGGAGCTCTAGGGGCGTATTACTCGCTGGGTACACGTGCATGGGAACTCGCGATCGGGGGTGCACTCGCATACATCGTTTTCCACCGTCGATGGTTACTCTCCGGGGCCGTTCGTACCGGCGCGAGCTGGGCCGGCATATTGGCGATTGCAGGGTCGGCCACCTTTTATACTGATTCAACTCCTTTTCCAGGATGGACTGCGGCTGTTCCCGCGCTCGGTGCTGCGCTGGTGCTGTGGGCTGGATCCTCCGGCGAAAGTGGCATCGTCTATCGACTCCTGAGCCTTCGACCGGCTCAGTTCATCGGCAATATTTCGTACTCCTTGTATTTGTGGCACTGGCCGGTACTTGTGCTTGGTTCGGCGCATTTTGGAGGAGAGCCCGGGCGGACGAAGTTACTCGGCCTGGTCGTGGTTGCTATACTCGTGGCGATTGCAAGCTACTACCTTGTTGAACGGCAACTTGGTCGGATCAAGGCTGCCGCGCGTTCCTTGCGGGTGATCGCAGTCGGGATCGCCGTCACCATGGTCGCGTCATTGATTCCGTTTGTTGCCACTACATTCATTGCCCAATCGTCGGGTGAAATCGTTGCCGACGCGGGGCCCCCGGACACCGCTCTTTCGTCTGCAATAAGCCCGATTGCCTTTGTTGTTCAGGGGCCAGGGCCAACGCCTGATGGTGTGCCTGCCAACCTCCAGACCCCTCTTGATGAGGTCGCCAATGACCTCGCGGAGGTGTTCACGAATGGTTGCTACGCGGGTGAGGTCACCGTTTGCGAAGGTGGTGCCCCAGACGGCAAGTTGAGAATCATACTCGCGGGGGACTCCCACGCCGGCCAGTGGTGGCCAGCCGTTGATAAGGCAGCTCGGGATAACAATTGGAAGCTATTTATCGTTGGCAAGAATGGCTGCGCGCTCGCCGAGGTCGACGTTAGCCTGGGTGAGACTAATGAAGAATGGCCTCAATGCGCAACCTGGCAGAGGGATGCGCCGGGTGCGATTCTCGCTCTCGACCCGGATCTTGTCGTTTATGCAAATTACGCGCAGGGATACCGCACCAGCAAAGTGAGCCTTGAAGTAGGATTCATCGAAAAATGGACGGATGGCGTTTCGGCAACAGTCCAGGAACTGGCAACAGGCAGCGCCGTGCTCCTGATGGGAGAAACTCCCACGGTCATCGGGGATCCAGCGACATGCTTGTCGGAGAACATTCTCGATGTCAGCGCGTGTTCCACTCCAGCGGAAAAAGCTGTCCCTCAGGATTTGCGGCAGCTTAATGAGAGCATCGCCATGGAACAGCACGTGTCCTATTTCGATCCGACCCAGCTGTTGTGTTCGGAAGACGTTTGCCCGATGATCACCAGCAATTTTGTAATGTACCGTGATTCGGCGCATCTCACGGCGACTTATTCGGAGCAGCTCAGTTCGAAGCTTGCAGAAGTCATCGCGGCGGCACTGGCCGAAACCCGCTAAGCCCTCAAAGAAAACGCGGAAGTAGTGCAGGCTAAGCTCACGGGGTGAGAGTACTCCTGTTGTCGCATAGTTCCGCCGTCGAAAATCTGGGCGGTGCAGAACTCTCGATGCTGCAGATGATCGACAACTGGAGGACGTATGATCCCTCGGTAGAAATCATGGTCGTGTCACGCAGCCCGGTAGGGCTGCTGCAGCCAGAACTTGAACGTCGCGCCGTGCCCTGGATGAATCTGGAATTTGGATCTTGGGTACTCCCGCAACTGATCGTTGCGCCGGAAGATGTGTATCGAACCGCACGTCACGATTTTCTGGCGACGAAAGCCTTGGTACGGTTGATTCAGGAATTTCGACCGGATATCGTTGCCACCAACACCATTGTGGCTCCGTGGGCGGCGCTCGCGGCAAAAATGGTGGGAGTTCCCCACGTCTGGTTTCCCAGCGAATACGGCGACGATCACGAGTTCGCGATCGGAGTTGACCACACCTTTGAAGACCTGGGGGCGCTGTCCGACCTCGTCGTGACGAACTCGGCCGCGTTGAAGACCTACCTGTCGCGCTGGATTGCCGACGATAAAATGGCCGTACTGTATCCGGCGCTCGACTTCTCCGATATTGCGCACCGAGTGAAAGATACGCCGCCCGAGTGGTCGAATCCTTTCTCTACCCTGCCGGAGACCTTGCGGGTGGTGTGTGTCGGGCGAATCGCGCCTTCTAAAGGTCAGACGCGGCTGGTGCGCGCTATCGCCGAGCTCAAAAAGCAAAACGTTCGCGTGGAAGCGGCCCTGGTGGGGAGCGCGCGGGATCGTGATCTGGCGAGCATCCGTCGACTGATTGATGAATTGGATGTGGGTGACCGCATCGTACTGACCGGTGAGACCGCTAATCCTTTTTCGTACATTGCCGCCGCCGACATCGGCGTTGTCGTTTCGGTCAGTGAAGGGTTCGGACGTGTCACGGTCGAGTACCTCGCGGCCGGAAAACCCGTAGTCGCAGCGCGGGTCGGAGCAACCCCTGAGCTGGTCGCTGACGGCCGCACGGGTATTCTCTACGACCCCGCTGACGATTCTGCCCTCGTAGAAGCCCTGCTCACCTATCATCGAGACCCAGCGTCGCTGGCCGCACACGGCGCGGCCGCACTCGCCGGGGTCGATGAGATCGTGAACCGCAACACCCTGTCCGCGATTGTGCGGCAGATCGAGGGCTGCATCGCAGCAGGGTCTGCTCCCATCGAGCGGATGCCCCACCTGGTTGTATCGTGGATGACCCTGCCCGCGACGGCGCAACAGATGTTCGGCGATGTCGGAGCGCTGGTCGATCCGCACGATTCGGTCACCTGGACCGTGGGCAATGCCCTGGCTCGACCGCTGCGGGTTGGCCGCCGAGCTGCCGGTCGAATTGTTCGACGCGTTGTTCCTCGCAGTATTCGAAACGGATGGCGCGCATGAAGGTCTTTTGCCTGTCGCATAGTTCGGCAATTGAAAATCTCGGCGGCGCCGAGCTGTCTCTGCTGCACGTGATCGATGCCTGGACCGCAGACGATGCTGAGGTGGAATTTACGGTCGTGACGCGCGGCCCGGCGGGACTGCTGCAACCAGAATTGGCGGCTCGCCGCGTGCCCACGCACACGCTGAATTTTGATGCCTGGGTGCTGCCTCTCGTGAGAACGGACCCCGCAGATATCCTCGATACGGCACGGCGAAACTCCGAAGCGGTTCTGGCGATCGTTGAGCTGTTGCGACGAGCGGCCCCCGATGTCGTCATTACCAACACGATCATTTCGCCCTGGGCAGCACTCGCTGCGCGCTACCTCGGCATTCCGCACGTTTGGTTTGTGCATGAGTTTGGTGATCTGGACCACGGCCTGCAGTTCGAGATATCGCGCGGGTCGACTTTTGAAGATATTGGCATTCTCTCCGATCTGGTCGTCGCGAACTCGCGTGCGGTTCACGAGCACATCGGTCAGTGGGTGCCGGCAGACAAGCGCGCGATCGCCTATCCGGTTATCGACCTGGACCGCGCCCGAGAACTGGCCAGCCAGGCACCGCAGCACCCGGTTTTGCCCGAGGCCGGAGCCGAGCTCACCGTCGTGATGGTCGGTCGGCTGGCACCATCGAAGGGGCAATGGCGGCTCCTAAATGCCTTGGCCCAGCTGCGCGATGAGGGAACGAGCATCGCGGCAATTCTCGTTGGCGGCGATCAGGGAGGCGACGCCGACGACGTGACGAAGCGTATCCGGGATCTGAACCTCGGCGGCCAGGTCGTTCTGACCGGGGAGACCGACAACCCGTTTTGGTACATCGAGCGCGGAGACGTTGGAATCACCGCATCGACCAGCGAAGCATTCGGTCGAGTGACCGTCGAATACATGGCCCTGGGCAAACCGGTCATTGCCGGGCGCGGCGGGGCAGGCGCCGAGCTGGTGCGCGACGGCATGACCGGACTGCTCTTCGATGCCGAGAGCCCCGATGATCTCGTGCGTGCGCTGCGATACGCCGTTGACCATCGAAATGATCTCCCAGCGATAGGGGAGGCGGCTCGCCGATCGGTCGCCGAAATCTCCAGTGCCTACCCGCTCGATGCCGTTGTCGCGCGAATTGAGCAACTCGTTGCTCGCGGTGCGGGCCCGATGGCGCGACTCCCGAATGCACTCAACCTGTGGCTCGACTTGCCGGCCGCGGTGGAGGGGACCGGTCGCGCGCTCCACGACCGCAACACGGCTGTGCTGACCTCCGCCTCGTGGCGGCTAGGCACTTATGCGCTCGCGCCCGCTCGGCTCCTCAAACGAACGGCTCGACGATTGGTGCGACGTGCCCGCAGTAAATAGGCGACGACCTCGTGCTGTGGGATTGATCCACGCGTCGGAGCCAGAGGTAACCCAGAACTCGCGACTGACCCAGCCCCTGCTCGCGCTGGTCATTGCGCTGGCCTTCTTCCTACTCTTTCCGCCGGTCGGTTTCGATAGCCGCTACTCACTCCTTGAGCTTTCCCTCGTGATCCTGGCTGCCGTCCTGTTGATTTTTGTGCATAGTCGAGCGGCTATTCGCGTTGTCGTCGTTCCGACAGTCCTCGTGGTGTTGCTCGGGCTCATGTGCGTGTCGGCGGCATGGAGCTTCGCCTCGTGGGAGACCGCGAGGGATGCCCTCACCTTTGTCGTGCTCGCTCTGGCGGCAGCGTTTGTCGTTCAGATTGCACGCCTCAATACAATTCTGGTCGGGATTGTGTCGGGCGGTCTGGTCGCACTCGGGGGGTCTCTGGTGCTCCTCGTGCTCGCACCCGAGCAAGCGTTTTATCACACGGGCGCCGTGCAGGGCTTCTACGGCACCCGCAATGGTTTCGGCTATGTCATTCTGGCGGCGCTACCCGCAGCCATGGCCATACGTCTCGTTTTCCGCGGCGGACTTCTGGTCAAGGCGTCCATTGTTCTGGCGCTGGCGGCTGGCGTAGTCGCGAGTGATTCCAAGACATCGATTTTCGCAATGACGCTCGCCGTCCTGGTCTGGATTGCCGTTGTTCTGCTCCGGCGCAGCTGGATCTACGTGGCCGTTCTGGCTTTTGGAGCCGCGGTTGCCGGTGTGGCTGCCATCGCCAACTTCGGTCGCGTTCTGGAATTTCTCGGCAAGGGTCCCACTCTCAATGGCCGGTCCGAGATTTGGGATGCGGTGCTTTCGGTCGTGCCACAGAGCCCGATGATCGGCTTCGGTTGGACGCGGTCGTGGCCGACGGGGTCGCCGCACAGCGCGGCCGTCGTTGAGGCGCTTGGAGGAGTCACCGTTTTTCACGCCCACAATGAGGCGTTGAACTGGCTCGTGACGCTGGGTGCAGCCGGCCTAATCCTGATAGTCGCGCTCTACGTTTTCGTGTTGTGGGGGGGCATCCGGATGTATCGGCGAACGGCAGTCGATGGCAGCCTGTGGATTCTCCTGGCCAGCGTCATGCTCATTGGGCGTGGCCTCACGGATATCAGTGAGACCTCACCACAGGGGTGGTTCATCCTCATGCTGGTGGCCTTCGTCGCGGCGAAGTACTGGTCGGGGGCCTCGGCGAAGCCAACTTCACGCCTGATTCTCCTCAGCTGGTCGCAGCGCCAACGCGCACCGCGACTTAATAAAGCAGAAGAAATGGTAACTTCAGAGTAATGATAAACCGCACACAAACCGTTGTAGTCGTTGGCCAAGGATACGTAGGGCTCCCCGTCGCAATGCGCGCCGTTGAGCAGGGATACCGGGTGGTTGGCGTCGATGTCGACACTCGACGAGTTGACAGCCTCAAGGCCGGGGTCTCGTTCGTTGATGACATCACCGCCGAGCAGCTCACGGCGGCACTCGAATCCGGTGCGTATCTGCCGACAACAGACTATGCGGATGCGGCCCAATTCGACGTAGCAGTCATCACCGTTCCGACGCCTCTGCGCGAGAGCCTGCCCGACCTCACCTTCATTGAAGACTCGGCGACGTCCCTCGCCCAGCTGCTCAAGAAGGGTTCCGTCGTGGTGTTGGAGTCGACGACGTACCCCGGCACGACGGAGGAGCTTCTGGTTCCCATCCTCGAGAAGGGTTCTGGGCTCGTTGCCGGTGTTGACTTTCACGTGGGATACAGCCCCGAGCGCATTGACCCGGGCAATAAGACGTGGGGCTTTGTTGAGACACCCAAGGTCGTCTCCGGCATTACCGCGGCGTCCCTCGTTGCGGTTCAAGGTTTTTACGACAGCCTGGTCAATCAGACCGTCCCGGTGAGCACGCCGAAGGAAGCCGAGCTCACCAAGCTGCTCGAGAATACCTTCAGACACGTCAACATTGCGCTCGTGAACGAGCTTGCAACCTACGCACACCAGTTGGGCGTGAATGTGTGGGAGTCGATCGAGGCTGCCAGCACGAAGCCGTTCGGCTTTATGAAGTTCACGCCAGGGCCCGGCGTGGGCGGTCACTGCCTGCCGGTCGACCCGAGCTATCTGTCGTGGCAGGTGCGGCGCAAACTCGGACAGAACTTTCGCTTCGTGGAACTCGCCAACGATATCAATGACCACATGCCCGACTATGTCGTGCAACGACTCATGCTCATGCTTAACAAGCTCGGCAAGTCGGTCAATGGTTCGCGAATTGTTCTCGTGGGCTTGTCCTACAAGAAGAACACGGGCGACATTCGCGAATCGCCGTCGCTTCGCCTTATTGAGATTCTCACCGAATACGGCGCGACCGTTGTTGGCATTGACGAACACGTCGAGGCGCACCGTTGGCCGTCCGGTGTGGAAAAGGGTTCGCTCGACGCAGCCACCCTCGATGCTGCCGACGCTGTTCTCATGGTCACCGATCACGACGACTTCGACTTCGACCTGCTCCGCAACACCACAACGGGGATTCTCGACACCAAGAACAAACTCTCCGGAGAGCATGTCGAACGGCTATAGCAAAGTTTTGTCGTGCGACGCCCCGGCTGATCTAGTTGAAGAAATTCGCCTAGGTTGCAGTTCGTGCCTCCGTGAGGAATTTGGCACATTGTACGTTTAAATTTGCCATGCAATTCATCCTGGAAAGGCGCAGATAATGCGACGACTAAGATCCTGCGCTTGGGTAATCGGGTCACCGTCGTCAGCGGGCCAGTGCATGATTTATCCCTCGAGGGGGCCTAAGTTGCTGCCTGGTCTTCTGGCTGTATGGCTTATCGTCGCGACCAGCTACATTTTCCTCACACCAATTTCGAACAATTTCTTATTTCACCCGCTCGTCCTCAGTCTCGCCGGTATCGCGACCCTTGGATTCATGTGCACTCGTCCGTTAGCTAGTCAATTATTGTTGGTTCCGGCCGGAATTTGGTTTGCGTTTGTGGCCTACGAAATTGCGGTTGTTCTTCTTAGAGACGCGAAGTCGTGGCCGAGAACACTTGTCTCCTTCCTGTTCTGGCCCGTTATCTCTTCGCTAATTTTTTTGAGTTCTAAGCAACATGCCGTGAAGACGGTGTTCTATCCAGGGGCGGTAGTTACGGTTGTGATTTTACTTACTTTTCAGGCGTGTGCGCTTATTGCACTCGGACGAACTCCGTTTGAATCTCTGCCTTTCTGGATAACGTCGTCATTAGCAATAGTCCATGTAGTCGACGGCACTGGTGTGATCGCACTGGCCGCGCATAGCCTTCCCCCATTGTTATGGTTGGGAGCTATGTGGGCAGCTTCTCTGTCGTGTGTTAGGGACGACCTATACTTGCCGCCGATGCGGCTGCGCCTCCTCGCGGGCACACTTGCGATTTCTGCTGCCGTAATCGCTTGGCGTCGCGGTATACTGCCTGTCCACTTCCTGGTCCCGATAATCATGTTGATAATGTGGCTCTTGCTTCGATTCAAGAACGATCCGGAAGGTCCCCGCCCTCCCCTCCTACAGACTTCGGCTCGAGTCTTCGCTTGTTTCTTTGTGGCCGGATCGATTTCGATGGGGCGACAGTCACAAGTGAAGTCGATGCTTGAGACGGGTAATGGATCAGTTGGAACGGTGCTAGGAATCGAGCGGCCCTCGAAATTATCACAAGCTGATTTAGAGAGTGGGACGACGTATTTGATCAGCGAAGGCGACCAGATTGCAGATCGAAATCGAATACGCGCAAGCGAAATCCGTTTCGTCACTGATGCGGATTCCATGACAGATGTCCTATTCGGACGCGGTAGCGGGGCTGCAGTCGACCGAGACGGTATCGACAGTGCAATGAAACTTTGGCAGACTGAGCTTCAGGATCACGGAATCTACTATTGGACCGGACTTGCTGGCCTTCTCCTCCTGCGCGCCCCTTTATTTTTCTCCGTACGCGGATTACGCCGTGCTTTTCGTTCCGCCGATTCGCTTAGGGGAAGATTATTTGTGAGCAGCATCGGCGCTTCCGCCTTTTTGATCGGCGATGTCACGAACCCTTATAGGCGGGCTCCAGAGCATATGTGGCCCGTCTTCTTTCCGCTCATGATGGCCGTTGTCATTTTCTACTCAACAAGAACTCAGGATCATATCGATGCTGACGTTGTTGAAACATTTAGCGTCAGTGTCGGCTTCACTGCGAGTTTTGCGATAATGGACCCGACACTGCATTTCGAAGGCCTGCTAGTGTGTGCCGGCTTGCTAGGTGAAGCATGAATCTAAGTAGATCGATTTTCCGATCGGGCAGAAGTCGGGGAAAGCTTCTTGGTGTTGTCCTTGGAACTTTACTGAATGCCGCGTCAATTCTCCTTCTGCAAATTCTGGCGCTTGTAACGCTGGCGCCGACAGAGTTTGGACGATTTTCGGCTCTTTACCTTGTGTCCGCACTCTCAACCTCTGTCCTCTTATCTGTGGTGTGCGAGGCTTGGCAGAGGTGCCGACCGCAGGCGGCCTGGAAAGAATATGGCGCGACATTGTTTTGGCTGTCAGTCGCTTCAGCGGTAATAACCGTCGTGTTATGCCAGCTGGTCCCGGGATTGCGGGGGATTTCTTATTTGGGAGCAGCCGCAGTCGGATTCGCAAGTTACAGGACCGGGGCGAGGTATTTTGCACTTCAGCAACGTTCGTTGAAGTTGGTTCTTCCCGGCGATGTTCTGAGCGTGCTCGTTCTCTCTGTAGGTTGGATCCTATATATTTTCACGGACTCGCTTGCTGTGACTTCGGCGCATATCGTGCTGTTATGGGCGGTGAGCTCCGTCGTTTCCGCGATTGCGTCGAAGCCTGTTAGCAGCGTGAGGATCACGGCCGTCCGTTGGTGGATGGCCTACCACAAGAAAGAGATCAAAACACTCCTTGCAGATTCGTCGATATTGGATGCATCAGCGATCGGGACACCGTACGTTCTGCTCCCCATGCTTGGCGTTGCGGGATTTGGAATTTATCGGGCCCTTTCCAATATCGCTGGGCCCGTAAAACTACTTCTTTTCCCGCTCAGACCGCTTTTTTCCTCATATTCGTTGTTAAAATTTGCGGGGCTCCTTAGCTTGCTCGGGATGAGCAGTATTGCTGGTCTCCTTGGGGCGCTTGCCTACGCGTGCCTCCGAGTCTTGGAACTATCGGCGGTTGAGTTAGGCACTCTGACTGCACTCATGCCTCATGCAGGGCTCGCTTCAATATTCGTTGGTGCAACGTTCCTTAACGGAGTTTTTTACTTGGTTGGGCGTACGCATTTCTCGCGCAAGATGCTACTTTCCGGACGCCTGGTGACGTCATTCATTGGTATTGTGCTACCGGTTTCTGGGGCAGTCCTATGGGGACTCGGTGGGGCACTCCTCGGCGTGACCGTTGGCACAACGGCGGGTGCTTTGGTCTGGTTGATTCTGACGATCGTTGAATCGCGACTCGCCCCGGGTTCGTCAGCCCCTAATCTAGGACCAGCGGCAGATGTGGTGTCGACGAACGTTTTGCGAAATTCAGAAAATGAAAAACCGAGGGGCACGAGCAACCGAACGGATCGACTCCCATGAGAATCGTTCACGTCATCAATTCTCTTTCTACGGGGGGAGCCGAGACGTTAGTGGTTGACTTAGCGACCTCGATGCGTGATCTTGGTCACGAAGTGATAATCATTGCGATTGGCCCAGGGCGCGGAGTGCCATACGAAACGGCAATGGCTCGAGAGCTCAATGTCAGGTTCCTCGGACGCTCACCCTATGACGTTACAGTCTTACCCCGACTCTGGAAAGCGTTGAGAGGTGCAGACGTTGTCCACGTTCATCTCTTCCCTTCTCTCTATCTCGTTGCTCTTGCGTCACGCAAGGCACACCTGCTCTACACCGAGCACAGCACGTGGAATCGACGCCGTGACAAATGGATTTTTCGGATCGCAGATCGTTATGCATACCGGAAGTACACCCAGTTAACTGCAATTAGCGAGGGCGTTCGCGAATCATTGCTGCGGTATATGTCGACACTGAAAGTTGAATCTTCGGTGGCCGTCGTGGCAAATGGAATCGGTGATGTCTTTTTCAGCTCTGAGTTGAGGATGCGGCGTGAAGCAAACACGAACTTCAAGCTGATCGCTGTCGGCACGTTGGATGATCGCAAGAATTTTGGCGATGCCATTCGCGCTGTTGCCGAAAGCCCCTCAGTCCAACTCTCGATTGTAGGTGACGGGCCACAGCGCGGTCACCTCCAGGACTTAATTGAATCTCTGCGGGTGGCAGATCGGATCCACCTGTTAGGCCCAAGCAACGATGTTTCGAGCCTTATGAGTACGCACACGGCCCTAATTTCGACGTCCAAATTCGAGGGCTTCTCGCTGGTTGCCGCAGAAGCGATGGCATTGGGCCTGCCTGTCATCGGACCCGATGTGCCGGGCTTCAATGAATCCGTATTAGACAACATTACGGGCTTGCTCTTCGATCAATCTCAAGGAATTTCCGCGATCGTTGATGCGGTGCGTAAGTTGCGAGAGAAGCCGGGGCTGTATTCGGAGCTGTCAGGAAATGCTCTGAACCACGCTGTTACGTTTCAGATCGGCAGGGCAGTTCAGTCCTACCTGACACTTTACGAGAAGACCATTTTAGCGGATATTGACGGTCGGTAGCCAGTGGTTGCTGAGGCGCCAGCAGTGTCTGACACCGTTGCACCCAATCCCAAACCGCCGTCGACAGGAACATGCACCGGATGAGATCACCCGTTGGCATTGTCCACTAGAAGACGGACCCGCTGCGCGTAGCCCGGTCCTCTGGGATGCGGTCGGACATACAGGACCGCGGTAAAGTGTATATAAGTAATCGGTCGAGAAAAGATAGTGGGTTCACTTCGTGGAAAAATCAGAGTTCATTGGTCTTGTCGAGGAGACGCTGGAAGTCGAGATGGGCACTATCGCGCTGACGGACAAGTTGGCGGAGATTGATTGGGATTCGCTGGCCAACATCAGTTTCATCGCGGCCCTGGACATGAGTCACGGTGCCGTAGTCGACGCGGAAACGCTCGCCCGTTGTGAGACCGTTCAGGATCTCTTTAGCCTCGCCGAGTCAGCGATTAAAGGCAAATAATCATCTCCGACTTCCTGCGGCTTGGTGGCAAGACAGTTTTGGTGACGGGCGCGTCCAGTGGAATCGGCCGCGCGGTCGCAATCGAAGCGAGCAAATATGGTGCTCAGGTGGCCCTTGTCGCGAGGAACGAAACTCAGCTCGACGAAACTCGTGAGTTGTTGGTTGGTGGAGGCCACATGACACTCCCCTTTGACCTTAACCAACTCGACGGAATTGGGGACGTTGTCCGCGAGGTCTCAAAGGAACTCGGCGGATTGGATGGTGTTGTGCATGCTGCGGGCATGCACAAAACGACCCCGCTTCGCAATGTGGTGACGTCTGATTACCGCGAACTTTTCGATCTGAACGTCGGGTCTGCAATGATGCTTGCTAAGGCGTTTCGGCACAAGCAAGTGCGGCGCCAAAATGGGTCCTTGGTCTTCCTGTCCTCAGCGGTCGGAGTTGTGGGGCAGCCCGGAGTGAGCCTCTATGCTGCGAGCAAGGGGGCCATCCTGGCTCTAACTAAATCGTTGGCCCTCGAGCTTGCACGCGATGGAATTCGAGTCAACTGCGTAAGCCCTGGAGTTGTTCGAACAGCGATGACACGGTCACTGGAAGGAGCCATTGGGAGCCAAAAATTTGCAGAGGTTACGGCGGCCCATCCATTAGGCCTGGGGCTGCCGGAGGACGTCGCAGCCGCTGTGCTTTACTTACTTTCCCCTGCCTCGAGGTGGGTCACCGGAAGCTCTCTGGCCGTTGATGGAGGGTATACAGCGCAATGAGCAGAATAGTGATAGCGGGTGCCGGAGGATTCGGTCGGGAGATTTTTGCTTGGCTGAGGTCGTCGCCAAGGTTCCTCCAGCAAGAAAACGTTGACAGCATCGTTTACATCGATGATCGAGAGGATCCGATGGGCCTACCGGCACCGTGTGTCAGTAGCATCGAGGGGTATGTCCCACTCAACTCTGATAAGTTCATTTGTGCGATTGGCGCACCCCAGGTTCGCAGCGCGGTGGTTGAGAAAATCGAGAGCCGGTCTGGAGTGTTCGTCCAATTTATTCATGACAGTACTGTCATGGGAATGAATGTTGTCACAAAAGCTGGCTTGGTGGTTTGTCCCAACGTGATCATTTCGTCGGATATTCAGATCGGTGCACACGTGCATATAAATTCTAATTGCACGATTGGCCACGATGTCATTATAGAGGACTTTGTCACGCTGAGTTCTTCCTGCAATTTAACCGGCTCGGTCGTTGTAGAGAAACATGCGTTCCTTGGCACGGCAGTGACGGTCATACCCGATAAAAGAATCGGGGCGGGGTCGCTCGTCGGAGCAGGGAGTGTCGTCCTTCGCAACGTGCCGGCAGGAGTTACGAGCTTTGGGAACCCGAGCAAGTCTTATGGATCGAGGAATGTGTGAGCGCCCAATTAAGCGGAATCGACTATTTTTTGCCGCCAACGGTATTAACGAATGCCTACATCGACGAGAAGTTTCCTGATTGGAAGATAGATAAAGTCGCAGCGAAGACTGGAATCATGACTCGCCATGTCGCGGGGACGGAGGAATTCACGTCGAGCCTCGCGGTGAAAGCTGCGTTGCAACTTTTTGCATCCCAGAGCATTGATCCGAAATCTATTGATTATCTGATCCTCTGCACTCAATCACCCGACTTCTTTCTGCCGTCGACGGCATGTCTCGTACAAGACGAACTTGGATTGCGCACGGAAATCGGGGCTGTAGACGTGAATCTCGGCTGTTCTGGCTACATCTACTCGCTCGGAATGGCAAAAGGGCTCATCGAATCTAACCAAGTAAAAAATGTTCTCGTCATCACTGCTGAAACGCACAGCAAACTCGCGAATCCCAACGACAAGAGCACCCGGCCAATTTTTGGCGATGCTGCGGCGGCTACCCTCATCGAGGGCACAGCGGTATCGACTCGATTAACGGGCTTCACGTATGGGAGTGACGGACTAGGCGGTCCTAGCCTCGTGATACCAAATGGAAGTTTGAGGGCGGGCGGTTCGTACTCTCCTCGATCTAGTCCCACGGCTCGTGGCCTCGAAACCAACGGTTATGACATGTATATGGACGGTCTGGAGATCTTCAACTTCACCCTTCGTGTCGTGCCCGATTGTGTGGCGCAGATTCTGGACCGTACCGCTTTGACGCTCGATGAAATCGATTACTTCGTATTCCATCAGGCGAACGGCTATCTGATCGAACATTTGCGAAAGAAGCTGGGGATCGACAAGTCGAAGTTCGCAGTCGAGATCGCTGACCTGGGTAACACCGGGTCGTCGAGTATTCCGATCGCACTTGCTCGTGCAAGCGGTGAGAACAAAATTAGAAAGGGCAGCAAAGTCATGATTCTAGGGTTTGGCGTTGGGCTATCATGGGGAGGTGCGGTCCTTGAGTGGAGCTAATGCACCGACAAAGGCGCGGATCGCTGCTACAAGCTACTTTCTGCCCGAGCAGCGGCTAACCAACGCAGAATTGAGCGCACAATTTCCCGAGTGGACGGTCGAGAAGATCGCGTCCAAGACAGGCATTCGCTCACGAGGTATTGCCGGGGACGAGGAGTTTTCGTCGCACTTAGCGACGAAAGCGGCCGAAATTTTATTTCTGGAACATGGAATTGATCGCGACACAATTGATTACATTGTCCTCTGCACTCAAAGCCCGGACTTTTATATGCCAGCTACTGCATGCATCGTGCAAGGCAATCTCGGCCTGTCGAGCCGTGTTGGGGCGAGCGACATCAGTCTTGGATGCTCGGGGTATATTTATGCGCTGGGCCTTGCTAAGGGACTGATCGAGTCTGAGCAGGTGCAGACCGTTCTCGTTCTGACCGCCGATACGTACAGCAAGTTCATCAACGATAAAGACAAGTCGGTTCGGACGATCTTTGGAGATGGTGCGTCAGCCACCTTGGTGACTCAGTCGGCCGCAACGGAAGAGCTCTTTGCGTTTAGTTATGGCACCGACGGTTCGGGCGCAAGGAACTTGATTGTTCCCGGCGGCGGTCTAAGGCCGGCTGATTCGCTTGCGCCCAAAGCTTTACCGACGTCGCGCGAGTTGGTTTCTAACGGATTTGACCTATATATGGACGGTCCTGAGATATTTAACTTCACATTGCGCGTGGTTCCCAGCTCTGTGCAGAGGATTCTGGAGAAAGCCTCCATGACCTTGGAAGACATAGATCTGTTTGTCTTTCACCAGGCCAATCAGTACATGCTGGAGCACTTGCGTAAGAAGCTAGGAGTGGATGAGGCGAGGTTCTATGTTTCTATGGAAAACTCTGGAAATACCGTTTCATCAACGATTCCCATTGCGCTTACGGAGGCCCAAAAGGCGGGTGTCTTGAAACCTGGAATGGCCGTCATGCTGCTCGGATTTGGCGTTGGCTACTCGTGGGGCGGAATGATTGTGCGTTGGTCGAACTAGCTGAAATCAGGGGTTTTGAACTGCGTCTTTGTCCGTAACGCCGTCGATGCTAGTCCGAGTCCTCAGGCTCGGAACCAACGAAACGAATCCTGCTGCGGCGACCGGGATCATCAGGAACGTTGACTGCATGCGTAGTCGCTCCATGGTGCCATAGTTACCGCTTCCAACTACGAGAGCTGCAAGTAGCGCAGCGGCCGGTAGCAGGAGTACGGCTAGACGCCGATCCCTCAGCACGAGGCATGCCCGTATCGTGAGACTGAGTATGACGAGCCAAAGCAGCCCGTCCAGTGCGAGGGGTATTGCCATCGAAGGCCATTCCCATGGGTACGGCCCGAAGATAACTCTCGGGAATGCGATGAGGAACGCCTCCCAAGCAGAAGGGATTCCCGTAACATCGATGGTGGGCCAGCTCGTTGACGCTGAACCGCTGAGCGCAGAACGTGACGAGTTGAAAGTATCAACGGTGATTCCGCCAACGACGTCATTCACACGTGTTCCTAGTGGACTGGCGATGGCCACCAGTGCGCCGAGAGCGGTCCCTAGGAGAAATGAAATGTAGCGTCGTCGAACAAACGCGATCGCGATTAGCCCTGCGGCTGCCACCGCCACGGCAGCTGTTCCGCGCACAAGTAAGAGTCCGGCTAGGGCTGTTAGTGCAAGAGCGAGTTCTGGCCACCTAAACTTGCCGCTGGCGAGACCCGCGAATGCCAGGGCGCACAAACTGATGAGAAGCCAACTGAATGATTCGCGGAGGAGGAAAGAGCTCCAAATGATTCCCGAGGGGAATGCAGCGGTGATCCAAGCGGTTGGTCCAACGGGCAAGTCCAACCGTGCAGCGGTCAGACCGGCAACACACACCGTGAGGGCAGCAAACGTCGCGTTCAAAACTAGGCCAAGTTCAGGAAAGTGTCCGATCTGGGTGTAGATCGCGGCGAGTATGAGGATCCAGCCTTCTTTGCCCGCTGTAACGTTGACCTCGGGTCCGCCGATCGCGAGCGCCAAGGCTGCTCTGTCGTAGTACTCGGCATCTGGTGCGCCGAGTCCGACAATGTAATAAATCAATAGCGCTGCGGCGGTGTGCACAGCAAAAGAGGCGACGGTTTGCACCAGAGTTTTCGAATAGTGTCCGGCAAATAGGCTCACGCCGAGCCCAACGATAATGAAAGTGCCGGTCGCCAGAGCGGCCATGTAAGTCACCGGCTTAGCTCAACTTCCTCTGCGTGGGCTTGTCTTGTGCCACTAAAGAGTTGAAAAACTCAGCAAGGTGCGCCCATACAAGCGTGCGGTCGAAATTTGCCATGACGTGCGCCTTGGCGGCGGTGCCCATCGCAGTCCGTGTATCCGGAACCAGCAACAGTTCTTCAAGTTTGGCCGCGAGTGACCTTGAATCTCCAGCGACTGCGATCAGACCTGTCTCGCCTCCGATAACGGAATCAACAGCGCCAGTCGCATCCGTAGTTACAGTCGGCAAGCCAGACGCACCCGCTTCGAGGACGACGTTTGGGAAGCCCTCACGAAGCGTCGGTAAGCACAGCAAATCCATGAGGCGATAGTACGGTTTCGGATCAGTGACATGTCCAGTCGTTATGACGGGCCGGCCGTAGGCGTGTAACCGGACCAGTAGATCCTGATTTTGACCCTCGTCTATCTCGCCAACCAGAAGGATCTGATGGTCGATGTTACGGTGTGCGAGAATTTCGCGTGCATCGGCCAGGTCGGCCAAGCCCTTGTCGAGAGTTAGACGACCGACAAATCCGACTACGGGGACGCCTTTGAGAATCCTTAGTTGTTCAGCGAGTTTGACGACCTGCTCCTCGGAAATGCGCGCTGGCTCGAAAGCAGCTAAATCTACTCCATTGGAGCTCCCATGACCGAGCACTCGCACCTTGGCGGGTGAGACAAGTCCAAGAGATATCACTCGTTGGCGCAAGCTAGGGCTTACGGAGAGAATCTGAGTTGCCACGCCAAGCGAAAGTCGTTCAAGACACTCAAGCACCCATCGTTGCAAACCATGAGCAGTTTCGAGTCGCAGACCACGCAGGAGATAGATGCGCTCCGGCACTCTAGCAAGCAAGCTGGCTAGCCCCCCCAGAAGACCTGCCTTGGGGGTCCCGACGGAGATTATGTCCGGACGCACTGTGCGTAAAAGTCGGTACCAAGCGACCAGAGCAAGCAAGTCCTTCACGGGGGACGGCGGGCGCTCCATCGCCAGGGCGTGCGTATACAGGCCGGATACTTCCGACAGCGACATGAGCATGGGGCCAGGAGTGCTCACGATGTGCACCTCCCAACCCTTATCCCGCAGATACTCGGGGAATCCACGCATAAGCTTAAGTGACGCGTCTGCTGTCACACCGAGCAGTATTCTGGGTGGTCGTGTCATGATCCTTCGGTCGCTCCGACCTGAGTCTTCTTGAACCACGAGACGGTCTGAGCGAGGCCGAAATCGAGTGCGACGGGCTCGACTCGCGGGAACATCGACCGCACTCGGACGCCATCGGACTGCGAGGCGCGCACGTCGCCGACTCTAGTGGCCTGATGCGTCGTATTAACAGGGTGACCAAGGGTCACTTCCAGTTGCGAAACTAGTTCTAGGAGCGTGGTGTTGGTGCTGAATGCCAGATTGACAGGATCGTTGGAGTACACCTTTTCATCGATGGCGGTCGCAATGACGTCACACACAGTGCCCACGAACGTGAAATCTCGAGACTGCAACCCATCTCCGTGGATTAGCAACGTTTTATTGGAAAGGGCGGCGTCCAGAAATTGCGGGATGACGGCCGCGTAGGCGTGTCCCGCGGCCTGTCCCGGCCCGTACACATTGAAGAACCTAAACGCGAGGTTCTTCATTCCATAGGAGAAATTGTAGGCGAGGGGGTAACCCTCGGTGGCTTGCTTGCTGACGGCGTAGGGGCTCATTGGGCGCGTCCAGTCAAATTCTGACTTGGGGAGTGCAGGGTTGCTTCCGTATACGGAACTGGACGAAGCAACGATGACTTGCGCGGTGCCCGCAGTGCGTGCGGCTTCAAGAACATTGAGAGTGCCTGTTGAATTGGCATCGTGGGTCGGACGGGGCTCTGCGACGGAACGAGGGACGCTGGGAATGGCCGCGAGGTGCACGATTGAGTCGACGCCGTCAGACGCTGCAGCGAGAATTTCTAGGTCCAGAATGCTGCCCTCGAAAAAGTGGGCGTCAAGACCGTCGAGGTTTTCGCGAAATCCGGTGCTTAGGTTGTCCAGTATGCGCACCTCCCACTCTGGGTGCTGAGTGTTGATGTGGCGGGTGAGATTAGACCCGATAAATCCGGCGCCGCCGGTGATGAGAATCTTCATGACAAGTACCTATTCCTGATTGTGTGTCCAAAAGTATTCGGGGTGGCGGTCGGATTCTTAGGTCGGGCCTGCTTTTCCCACACCGAACTCGGGCATCGTCGCACTATCTGCTGCGCTTATCCCCTCGCGCTTCAGCAGGGTTTTGACAGTCTTTGCAAGGATCGAGACATCAAGGGCGAAAGACTTGTGGTCGACGTAGTACACATCCAGGGCGAATTTCTCGGTCCAGCTGATTGCATTGCGTCCAGATGCCTGAGCTAGGCCGGTTATTCCAGGGCGCACGTCGTGTCGCCTGGCCTGCTCGGCGGTATATCGATCAAGGTACGCCACAAGGAGCGGACGCGGACCGACGAGGCTCATATCCCCACGTAAGACATTAATGAGGGTTGGCAACTCGTCGAGACTCGTGGCGCGGAGGGCTCGGCCGAACGATGTCAAACGCTCCGCGTCGGTGGTGAGTCCTCTGGTGGGGTCGGCAGTCTTCATCGTGCGGAACTTATAGAGCGTAAAGACCTGGCTGTTCAATCCAGGGCGGGGCTGTCTGAATAGCACCGGGCGGCCGAGCTTTACGGCGACCAGAGCCGCGATGATGACTTGGACGGGCAAAGAAACGAGCAAGGCGATGCTTGCGATCACGGCATCACCGCCTCGTTTTACCTCGTCATACAGAATTGCGCGCTGCCTCATTTTGTGCCCAGGAAGGCCTGAATGGAAGTCGTGATTCTCGCGAGATCCTCATCGCTGAGCACGGATCCGCTGGGAAGAGTGATCCCGGTCTCAAACAGTCGCTCTGATACCCCACTTACGAGGGCGCGGTTGTGAGCGAATACTGGTTGAAGGTGCATCGGCTTCCATAACGGACGACTTTCGATGTTCTCCGCCGCGAGTGCGGTGGAGAGTTCACTAGCTCGCCAGCCGGTGACCATCGGATCGACCGTGATTGAAGTCAACCAGAAGTTATCCGCGGTGTCATTGTCGCCCCCGAAGATTGCAACGCCTTCAATTCGGGCGAACAACTTCCGGTATACGTCCCGAACGTGCTGACGTCGCGCGATCATGGATGGAAGTCGTTCCAACTGAGCTCGACCGAGGGCGGCAAGAATATTGCTCAGGCGGTAGTTGTAGCCAATTTCCGTATGCTCATAGTGGGCGACGGGCTGGCGAGCCTGCGTGGCGAGATATCGCACGCGGGCAGCAATGTTGGGATCGTCGGTGAGGAGCATGCCGCCACCTGACGTTGTCATTATTTTGTTCCCATTGAATGAAATCGCCGCGGCCGATCCAAACGATCCAGCGGGGTGGCCGGAGTGGCTGGCTCCGAGAGACTCCGCAGCGTCCGAAATCAGCGGAACATCGAAGTGCGCGGTGAGCGCAAGGATCGCTGGATAGTTGGCGACTTTGCCGAGGAGGTCCACGGGTAGAACTGCTCCGACGCGTTCACCCCGAGTGTAGAGACCGGTCAACGCTTCGTCCAAGAGTGACGGGTCGATATTTCCGGTGGCGGCTAGTGAGTCTATGAAATAAGGCTCAGCGCCCACGTATCGGATCGCGTTAGCGGTGGCGGCGAACGTCATTGTTGACGTCACAACTATGTCGCCGGGCTTCACCCCGTGAGCAAGAAGTGCAAGGTGGAGCGCTGCGGTCCCAGAACTCAACGCAACGGCATGCGAACGTTGCGTAAACTCGGCAATCGACTTCTCAAAGGCATCGACATCGGGGCCCAGGGGCGCGATCCAACCGGACCGTATGGCATCAAGGACGTAGGTTTCCTCGAGAATTCCGACGTCGGGGGCGGACATAAAAATACGTTTGGTCATCGTGTTTGAGTCTCCGATACGCTTTGATACGGTACGTTGACCCCAGCGCGACGATCCCATTCAGGTTTGTCTAGCTTTGCGGGGTCGAGGGCCGCCACAACCGCGTGTGAGATCTTCGGGTGTAGTGGTCGGGAATCAGATTCGCTGTCTCCGAGAAGTTCTTCGTGGAGCTTTTCACCCTGACGCAGACCCGTGTAGACAATCTCGATGTTCTTGCCCGACATAGCGATCATGCGTTGCGCAATGTCCAGGATCCGCACAGGGACACCCATATCAAGGATCAAGACTTCACCCTGACGTCCGATTCCCCCGGCCTGAACGACGAGCTGGCAGGCTTCGGGGATCGTCATGAAAAATCTGGTCACATCGGGATGGGTGATCGTGAGGGGCCCGCCCGACTCGATGAGGGCAGTGAAGGTGGGAAGCATAGATCCGCGGCTTCCGATTACGTTGCCAAAACGCACTGAAAGGTAAGTCTGACCAGTTTCCTGAGCAGCCCAAGACGTTAACTTCTCGGCGACACGTTTGGAATGCCCGAGAATACTCGTCGGGTTCGCGGCCTTGTCGGTAGAGATGTTGATGAACGTACCGACATTGACCGCACGTGCTGCCTGCAGCACGTTGAGCGTTCCGATCACGTTCGTCTTCCACGCTTCGTCAGGGTATTGCTCAAGCATGGGGAGGTGCTTGAGCGCAGCTGCATGGAAGACGACATCGGGTTGACGTTCAACGAAAATTTTCGAGATTGCCTGCGCGTCTCTAATGTCAGCGAGGATTACGTCCTTAGTGTCGAGAAGTCCATTCCCGTCGATTGTGATCTGGGTCGCCTGAAGGCCGGACTCATCCCGGTCAAGCATCATGAGTTCGGCCGGCGCAAATTTAGCGATTTGTTTGCAAAGTACTGAACCTATCGATCCGCCAGCACCGGTGACTAAAATTTTCTTGCCAGTTAGGTAATCCGCGATCGACTCAATCTCCGTATCTACGGGGTTGCGCCCAATGAGGTCCTCGATTGATACATCCTTGAGGTCCCCGAGTCCAAATCCGCCCTCGAGAAGTGCGTCCATTAGGGGGAGCACAAGCACGCGCAGTTTGGCTTTGCTTGCGGCGTCGGTAATCCCTCGAATTAGGGCCGCATCAGCGCGAGCGATACATACGATAAGGGTCGTCGCCTCAGTTCGTGCCGCGACCTCTGCAAGGTCATTTCCTGTACCCCGAACATGAATTCCATGCACAGAGAAGTTGCGCTTCGTCGGGCTGTCATCGACAAGGGCGACGGGCAAATACTTCGAATAGCGGTCAGTGAGCATTTGCGGAACCAAGTGACTAGCCATATATCCAGCGCCATAAATGATTGTCCGTTGGGCCGTCTCGTCGGGCTTGGCGTTTTTCTCAGCGCGCAATCGACGAAGATAGCGTGCTCCGCCCATGAGAACCAGAACGATTGGCAACGCTAGAAGTACCGCGCTGCGAGGAATTTGAAATGAGATGCCAAAGAGAAGAACAGGCAGTCCAATTATTACCGCGACAATGGCGGCCGTGAGCGAGAGTGTTTGAACCTCATGAAACGTTCCGACCTTAAACCGACCGCGATAAAGGTTGAGGATACGGCCTAGGACCCACTGAAGAACGATTGCAACTGCACACAGGATGAGAAGAGGTGGCCACGATACGTATTGCATGGCAAACTCGTACCGGAAAATGGTGGCGAGTATCAGCGCAAGCGCCCACGAGGCGGAGTCGAAGAAGAACTGTCCCCCAAACAAGATCCGTAAAGATGCCAACTGCTTATGCAACCGGGTTCTCGGTTTCTGACGAGTCATTGCTTTAGTTCTTTCCACGACCGGTAATTGTCTTCCAGGTTTGCTTGTGTTCGCTAGACCGTGTCTGTTGTAACGAGACCCATCGGACGTTTTCCTAGTTGATCTAAAATTCGAACAGCCTCTACGAGAGCGTGGCGATGAACGACACCTACTCGGGCTACGAGAAGGACAGCATCGGCTACGGGCAGAAGAGCCAGCGTATCTGAATAGGCAAGAATTGGAGGTGCTGCGATTACCGTGACGTCAAAGTCCGCACTCAGCTGCCTGAGTTTTTCTTGGACCGCGCCGTGCGACATGAATTCTGCGGCATCAGCAGTCCTGGACCCGGCAGCTAGAAATCTAAGAGAACTGGCGCCGACTTGGTGCAGCAGCTGATCCGACGTCGCTGTTTCATTAACCAGATCGATGAGCCCGTCACCGTCCTGAAATCCGTAATGGGCACTCATGCTGCGGTCGCGTAGATCTGCATCGACGAAAAGTACGCGCGCCCCAGTCTCGGCGATCGACGTTGCCAGAGAAATAGCGACGTTAGCGGCATTTTCGTCTTCTCGGGAAGAGGCGACCAGAAGAGTTCTTGCGTGCCTTGCGTTCATTCGCTGCAGCACCCCCGCTCTGACACGACGAATGGAATCATTGAGCGATGCTGTGGATGCAGGCTGGGATTGTGGACGCGGTCCGATTTGCGGGGACAAATCTCCTAAGAGGTCGAGAGCTGTTATTTCTTCCGCTTCTCTTGCTGTTCGGAGGCGACGATCCAAGAAGTACCTCAGGAAAGCGATGCCCAGCCCGAGCGCAAGACCGAGGGTCAACCCCAGGGCGGTGGCGGTAGTGGCTGACCCGACAATTCGCTGAGTATCGACGGCGGGACTAGCGATAAAAATCTCGACGGATGAGTTTTCGCCGTCAACGCTGTCGATGGCTGAGTGTGCGTAATCAATAATCGCAGCCGAAACGGCGTTTGCGATTGCTGCCGTCTCGTTCTCAACTGGCCAATCGATGGTCACGTTGAACTGAGGACTTCCTGTTCGGGCAGCCGCTGTAATGGCTCCCGCTAGCCTGCCTTTGTCTACTTCAAAATTGAGTCGGGAAGCGGTCCTATTTGCAACAGGCTCAGACACCGCCAGGCTAGCGTAGATGTCAGCGCGCTGCACGGCGTGGGCCGTTCCTCTAACGGGGTCACATCCAGCTGCATCCTCGAATGTCACACACGCCGCGACGGACAGAGTCGCGGTGGTTCTGAAGACGGGCGCTTGCAGCGAATTCATAGCCAATGAGAGCGTGCCGGCGGTCAGACACAAAACCAGTATCGACGCCCAGCTGTTACGCAGGAGCCTTAGATATTCACTTGCTCGCATCATTGGTTCCGTCATCAGTTCACTTCACGGTCGGCTGGCATAGACCAACATTCTACAGAACATGTATTAGACGACAGCACCTTCGGTCTCGACCCTCCTCGGGATGGGTAGACTGCCGGGGTACCAATTCCCGTATGAGAGGCCCGCATGACCAAGCTCCGACCGGGTGTCGTTTCCGTTGTACTCGTGAACTACCGAGGCACCGACGACACGATCGAGGCGCTTGAGCACCTCAAGAAATTGAATTGGCCGCAAGACCAGCTCGAAATCATCATTGTCGAGAACGCGTCGGGTGACGACAGCGAGGAACGCCTGCGGGCCGCTGCTCCGCAGATCAAGCTGGTCGTCTCCAAGGAGAACCTCGGTTTCGCCGGCGGCTGCAACCTGGGTGTGGCAGCGAGTTCGGGGCAGTATCTGGCGTTCCTGAACAACGACGCCAAGCCCGACGCGCAGTGGATTGCCGCGGCCGTGGCGACGTTCGAAAAATCACCCCGCATCGGGGCGGTTGCCAGCAAGGTGGTCGACTGGGACGGCGTTCTCGTCGACTACATCGGGTCGGCCATGACCTGGTTCGGTATGGGCTACAAGCCCCTTACCGGCCAGCCTCTCCCGACCACGCCGGATGTGGAACAAGACGTGCTGTTCGGCACGGGGTCGGCGATGTTCGTTCGCCGGGATGTCTACGACGAGCTGGGCGGCTTCGATGAGCGCTACTTCATGTTCTTTGAAGACGTCGACCTGGGGTGGCGGCTCAACCTTAAGGGCTATCGCTATGCATATGCGCCGGCTTCCATCGCCTTCCATAAACACCACGCGTCGATGGGCTCGTACGGCTCCTTCAAAGAGACCTATCTGCTTGAGCGCAATGCTTTGTTCACGCAGTACAAGAACCTAGGCGACGAAGCCCTGGCCAAGACGTTCCCGGCCACCCTCGCGCTGGCCGTGCGCCGCGCGGTCGCGCGAGGCGGCCTCGACTCCACCGAGTTCGATTTGCGCAAGGGTGCAGACAACGGGCCAGCCACCACGGTGGCCAAAGAGACCGTCGCCGGGATGTACGCGATTGATCAGTTCGTCGAGAATCTCCCTTCGCTGCTGATATCGCGCAACGAGATCCAATCGAGTCGTGTTGTCGCCGACAACCGTATCTGGCCGCTCTTCGTTGAAACGGATGCTCCCTCCTACCCGACCGAGCATTATCTTGAGGGCTACGACAAGATTATTCAGGCCTTTGGGGTGACCGAGATTCCCGTGCTGACCCGGGTGCTCATCATCACCGGCGACCCGATCGGCGCTAAGATGGCGGGTCCGGCCATTCGTGCCTGGCACATGGCCGAGGCGCTCTCCAAGGACAACGCCGTGACCCTCGTAACTCTGGCGGGAGCTGAGCCGGTCTCTGCTCCGTTCGAGATCGTGCACGTGCGACCGGGCGATGACCGCGCCATGCGCAAACTGGAATTGACCAGCGACGTGATCGTCTTTCAGGGGCTCGCAATGGCCCTCTTCGACAGCCTGCGCAAGAGCGGCAAGGTTATCGTTGCCGACATCTACGATCCGATGCACCTGGAACAGCTCGAGCAGGGCCGAGAGCAGGGCACGGAGCAGTGGAAGAAGCAGGTTTCCGACGCCACCGACGTGCTCAATGAGCAACTCGCTCGCGGCGACTTCTTCTTGTGCGCCTCCGAACGTCAGCGGCACTTCTACCTCGGGCAGCTGGCGGCCCTTGGGCGCGTGAATCCGGCAAATTATGCCGACGACCCCGATCTGACGAGCCTGATCGACGTGGTTCCCTTCGGCCTCAACCCGGTGTTTCCGCCGGCCAGCCGCCCCGTGCTAAAAGATGTCCTCCCCGGAGTCGGCGCAGACGACAAGCTGCTGCTCTGGAGCGGCGGGCTCTACAACTGGTTTGATCCGAAGACGCTCATCTCGGCGGTGGCCGACCTGTCGACCCGCCATGACAACGTGCGACTGTTCTTTCAGGGAACGAAGCACCCGCACCCGGGCGTACCCGAGATGGGGATCGTAGCTGAGTCGCGGTCGTTGGCGCGCGAACTCGGCGTGCTCGACCAGGCGGTCTTCTTCAACGACTCGTGGGTCGACTATGCCGATCGTCACAATTACCTCGGTGAAGCTGATGCCGGCGTCAGCACCCATTTTGCTCACGTAGAAACCACGTTCTCCTTTCGCACCCGCATTCTGGACTACCTCTGGGCGGGTCTGCCCATGGTCGTTACCGAGGGCGACCACTTCGCCGAACTCGTCGCGGCCGAGAAGCTCGGCGTCGTGGTTCCCGCGAGGGATGTGGCTGCGCTCTCGGCGGCCCTGGAACAAGTGCTCTTTGACGAGCCCTTCATTCGAGCCGCGCGAAGAAACATCAAGCGCGTGCGCGCCAGTTACGAGTGGGCAACCGTTCTTCAGCCTTTGGTCGATTTCGTGGCCGAGCCACGGCACGCCCCCGATCTGGTCGACAGCGGTGTCGTGACGGCGGGCAGTGCTGCTGCGCGCCGCCAGTTTGTGCGTCGTCGCAAGCACGGCCTGCGCCACGATGCCGGTCTGCTCGTTCACTATCTGCGTATGGGGGGGCCGAAGGTGGTTCTCAATAAAGTGAAGAGCCGCCTGCGCCGTCGCTAACCGGGCGGTCCAGCCGGCCTAGCGCTGGGCCTTGGAGACGAGCGCGAGGTACTGCTGCACGCGCTGCGGCCAGGACCATTGCTTGAGCTGTTCAAACGGATACGACGGTTTGGGAGTGTCCAGCGCAGCGCGCATCGCCGTGGCGAGCGCGTTCGGGTTCTGCTCGGTGACGATGAAGAGGGGCGCGCCCTCGGACGCGAGCTGTGCTGCGCCAGGAACGTTGTAGGTCACGATCTGGCAGGTGCCGGCCAGCGCTTCCAGGAGCGTTGTTTGAAAGCCCTCGGCGAGCGTGGTGGGGTTCACGAGCACTGAGTCGCGAAGATAGGTGCGCACGGTCTCGCCAGACACGTAGCCGTGCGCACGAACGCACGAGCGCAGGCCTGCCTGCTCGATCTGGGCTCGCAGCGATGCCATATCGGGGCCGTCTCCCAAAATTTCCACGGTGAACGGTTGCACGGTCTCGTCGGCAGCGAGCAGCGCGGCGGCACTTAGCAGGCTGTCCCAGCCCTTACCGGGAACGAGACGACCGACGAACACGAAGCGCCGCAGGGCGACGTGCAAATCGTCGGGCCGCTCCCACCCATCGAGATTGATGGCGTTGTAAAACACGGTTCCGGCCACCCCCGACAATCGCTTCACGAACGCAATCACCTGCTCGGAGACGCCCAGAACACTCGTGGCTTTGCGCATGGTCTGGCGTCCGACGGTGACGTCTACGACTCGACTGGCCAGCCCGATCAGCGGCGACACGCCGCGAACGAAATCGGAACCGTGCTCGGTGTGCAGCACCGGCACGCCCAGGCGTCGGCCCGCAGCTACGCCAACCCAAGACATGGGGAAAAAGCGCGTATGGGTAGAGATGGCGGTCACTCCCGCGTGGGCGAATTGTTGCCGAAGGCGCCGGGCGGTGCCCAAGGCGGGAAACGACATGACGGATGCTACGGGAAAATGTCGACGCAGGCGGTGAACCGTGATGCCGTTTTCCGTAGTGACGCCGGAAACTTCTGCCAGTGTGACCACCGTTGCGCGGTGGCCTTGCCGCACCAGTTCGTCGGCGAGATCAGCGATGTGGCGTTCGATGCCACCGACCCGGGGCGGAAAACTGTTGACGACAAAGAGAATGTGTTGCTGTTGAGGCATGGACCGCAGTTTCTGTTTCTTCCGGAAGGACGCCATCGGTGCCGGCAAATACGTCGCGGAGCGAGCCTGCGAGTGCAGAATGCCGATTTTGCGTCTTGGGTTAGCCTAGAACCGATGCCTGACGATAAAGGACGCAATGTGCGCGGTGTAAGTGTGATCATTCCCACGGTTCGTCTCGATCACTGGCTCGACCTGGCTGTGGAGTCGATCCTGGGCAGTGTGGGGGTCGATGTTGATTTGGTCGTCGTGCACGACGGCGTCGAACCCGACCGGGCCCTGTCGTGGACCAACGATCCGAGGGTGCAGCTCGTGCACCACGCTAATCGTCGTGGTCAGACCGCGGGGATGCAGAGTGGCCTGGCCCGCGCCCGTTTCGATCTGATCGCCCGACTCGACGCTGACGACTTGTCGACCCCCAACCGGTTGCAACAGCAGGTGGCCTACCTCGACGACCACCCGCACGCGGTTGCCGTGGGCAGCCGAGTGATGCGGATGTCTGCCGACGGCACCGACCAGGGTGAGATGGTTCTCGCTGTCGGGGCCGATGTTCGGCGGCAACTCCTGTTTCAGAACGTAGTGGCGCACTCTTCGCTGATGTTTCGCCGCGACACGAGCCTGATCGTCGGTGGCTATGACGAGCATCTGGTTCAAATGGAAGACTACGACTTCATTATGCGGCTGGCCCTGCGCGGTGAAATCGCCGTCATTGACGAAATTCTCACCCGGTATCGCGTGCACCCGCAGCAAACCAGCCGGGGTGCCGCGCCCTGGGGGCCGCACATCGATCGCGTCCTGGCCGATCGCGTGGCGCTGCGCCGGGTGCTCCGTGCGGGGCGCGCGGCGTCGACGATCAAGAATGTGATCTGGTGCGGAGTGCAGTATGCGCGCTACTTTCGGATCATCCGCCCGGGGTACGAGCGAGCAGGGCGCCGGGTCTCGCACCGCAGCGGGCGCGCGGGTCGGCCGTGAGAGAATCGTGCAATGGCATCAGTGGACATTCGGGACGGTATTTGCGCGTATTTGCAAGGGGGGCTTGGTAACCAGCTCTTCATCGTTGCGGCAGGTTGGGAGCAGGCTAACCGGCTGGGGTGCCCGCTCTATATTGACGGCGCCAGGTTTCTCGGCGCTGACCCGATCGAGTTCGCCAAAGAGACTCCGCGCCACATCGATCTGGCTGCGGTGTCTCTTCCAGGGGTCGTACTCGGTACGAATTCACCCTGGTTCAAAAATTCGCCGCGTCGCCCGAAGCTGATTCGTCGGCCGGGCCGGTCGTCCGGGCGCCTCGCGGTGTATAGACAACCCGTTTTCGGTTTCGACGAGAAGATCAACGACATCACGGTCGGCACTACCATCGTGGGCTACTTTCAATCCCCGAAATACTTTGCGACCGTCGCCGATCGCGTGCACGACATGATTTGGAACGCCAGCACCACGGTGGCTGAAGACGTGCAGCTGCAACGAATTCAGGCCGATCCGCGCCTCACCGTGCACATGCGCCGCGGGGACTACCTGGGCGCGGCCACACGTGCTCACCATGGAATAGCATCCGCTGAATATTTTGAGCGGGCTATCGACCTGTGTGAACGCCTCGTGCCGGGTCAGCAGGCTCGGATCTTTTCAGACAGTCCGGTCGTGGCCAGGGAAGAACTCGGAACCCGGCCGAGACTGGAGTTCTTCGACGGCGTGGAGTCGCTGGGAACGGTCGCTACCCTCAAGGCGATGGCCCTGGGGCGCGGCTTCATCATGAGCAATTCGTCGTTCAGCTGGTGGGCGGCCTGGCTGATGAGTCGCCTCAGCGACCACCCGGTCGTCGCGCCCCGGCCGTGGGACACGTCGGGCGAAAGCGCCAGCGACTTGCTGCTGGCCGAGTGGATGACGCTCGATGCCCGATAACTTATCGCCGTCCGCTAAACCGAAAGCTCCTTCGTGGGCGAAGACCACCACCTGGCTGCTGTCGGCCACGGTGCTGCGCAATGTCGGACTGATCGTCATTCTGGTGATGCTCGCTCGGTTGACAGATCAGGAGACTGTGGGTCGCTACGCGATTGCGCTCGCGATCACCACGCCGATCTTTGTCATGGGCCAGCTGGGCCTGAAAAATGTGTACCTCACTATGCAGCGGGAATTTCGGTTTCGGTCGTATCTGAGCATTCAATTGGTCATGGCGGCGGCGGCCTTGCTGTTGAGCATGGGGATTGCTTTCGTCTTCAATCGTGACCTGTTGGTGACCGTGACGTTGGTGGCCGTGGTCAAGGTCGCCGACACCCTGTCGGAATTCTTCTCCGCACCGCTGCAGAAATACCATGCGGCACCGCGCATCTTCTGGGCATATCTGGCCAGTGCCGTACTGGGCAGCGGCGTCACGGGTGCAGCCCTGGTGTTCACGCAGCAACTGGACGTGGCCCTCGCCGGACTGGCCGGTACCTCGCTATTCGTCGCCTTGGTGCTCATGCTGTCGCCCGCCCGTCGATTGACGGCGCTGCACGAGACCGACGTGCACCGGGCCATCCTCCGGCGCTTGGATCGAACCGCAATTCTGCGCGCCGGGTTTCCGATGGGCGTGGCCGGAGCAATACTGGCGTTGGTCTCGTCGATGCCGCAGTATTTTTTGGCCAAGGACCACGGTGAGGCCACGGTGGGGTATTTCGTGGTGCTGCTCTACATCTTCGCGATCGTCGATATTTTTTCCGGCACGCTAACCCAGGCCTGGATTCCGCGCGCGCGTCAGGCTCGGCAGCTCACGACGGCAAACGATCCTTATCACTTCTTCAAGGCAGCTATGGCGAGCACCGGCTGGTGGACCCTAGCGTTGGCTCCGCTCGCCGTGGCCGGGCTGTGGATCATGTCAATTCTGTTGCCCGTGGTCCTCGGACCGGGCTATGAACTGACGCTCACGGTGGCCGTGCCGCTGGCCTTTGGCATCATTGTGCTGCCGGCCACGCACTTCGGCGGTACGGCCGTAGCCGTGCAGAACTATTATGTGCACGGCATCACGCTCAGTATCGCCTCGGCCAGCGTCTCCCTGTTGGCCTGTCTCGCGCTGGTGCCGACATTCGGAACGGCCGGCGCCCTATGGGCAGTCTCACTGGCTTACGGCGCGCGCGGAGTCATTGCGATTGTTATTCTCTTCCCCGGCGCGCGACTTCGGCGTGCTGCCACGGCGAGTTGACGGACGAGTAATGCTGCCGGCGAGCAGCACGAGTAGGGCAGCGAAAGCCAGCGATCCCAAGATCCAGATGGCTCCGGGGCCGACCGGGATGTTCCACCACCACTCGAGATTTGAGTCGAGGTTCAGACCGTTTTGATCGGCACCGGTGACGTAGCGCCGCAGGTTGTAGTGCAGGGCCAGCGCATTGGCCACGGACAGTGCGGCAATGACGCCGAGAACCTGAATTTTCGACAAGATTAGGCGCGGGCCGCGTGCGTTCAACAGCGCAACGCCGCCCAGCATAACAATCAGGGGCAAAATGTAACGAGGCTGGACCTCACTTCCCACCGCCACTTGCGACTGCACCAGGATGAAGGTGGGGATGATCCAGAGCGCGGCCAGAACCATGAGTACCGCCAGAAGTTTGCGCAGGGACCTCGAGGCGAGCCCGGAAAAGGCCAGGGCGGCAAAGCACCCGAGCCCGGCAACCCACACGACGGCTGGCATCAGGGTGTCCAGCCAGCCCAGTCCCCAATTTCCAAAGACACCAACCCAAAGGCCCGGCACGTTCAGGAAAATGTGCAGGATCAGGCCCAAGGAATTCTGTTCGACGCCGTCGTTCGGCGTCGAATTCAGGCCGGACGATACGAGCGTCGATTGCCCGGTCGAGAGATAGAAGACGATGGCGACCATCACGAGTACGATCGGCAGCAGGGCGGACAGAATCCAGCGTCGCTCCCAGCGTGCTGTGAGAAGCGTGACGACGCCAACGGCGATCACCGCGTAGACCGCGGCATCCGCTCGTGAACCCGCGCCCATGACGGTGGCAATGACGGCTAGTAGGCCAAGGGCGATTTTGCGGGCACCGGTCGTTTCAAAGAAACCGAGCAGCGCGAGCCAGAGGGTGCCGGCCGAGATGATGGCCCAGGCGCTGGGGTTGTTCGACGCTACCAGGAACATGCCAAGCGGAACCAGCGAAATTGCCCAGGACCAGAGCAGGGTCGGCCGCCGCTGGGCTGGAAGAAGGGCATAGAGGGCGGTGGTTAGGGCGACGAACAGCACGACATTGACGATGCGCATTACGACGGCCGAAAGTTCGATATTCGTTGAAGCGAACAGGTTCATCGTGAGGTAGTACACCGGCGGGTAGGCGCCGCTGAAATTGCCACGATCAGAGTCCACGAAGTCGCCGTAAGTATCGAACGAATCGCCCTGGCACGCTGCGCTTTCGTTGGCGTCGAAGGCGTAGCACGGGGCGATGAGGAGCGCGTTGGGAACGGATCTCTCATCCTCCTCTGTCGCTAGGTGACAGAGGCTGGTGTCTTCATTGGTAGCGCACCAGGTGCTGGCCAGATGGTAATCGTCGTCAGGACTGGCGCCAACAGGGGAGGCCAATGCCCAGGCCGACAAGGCCAGTATTGCCAGAATGGGTGCCACGACGGCGAATGCGGTGATTCTCGTTATTCTGTGCTTAACCTCGGACACGAACCGCAGAAGCTGATGTTTCCCATTCACATAGAAATCTTACCGGCCCGATCAGGCTCGGCCGTGGCGCCCGGGTCGTAAGGCGCGTAGACCGGAATCGGGCGAATAGACTGACGAGTATGAAATTGACGTTCGAGCAGACAGTGATTGTCATGCCCGCCTTCAATGAAGAGGAATGTGTAGCCGACGTCGTTACCGAGGTACTCGCTGCCCTCCCCGGCGTGTTGTGCCTGGTCGTGAGCGACGGATCCACCGACGCGACCGCCGCCCGGGCGCAAGCCGCCGGTGCCGTGGTCGTTACCCTGCCGTTCAATCTCGGCGTCGGCGCGGCGATGCGGGTGGGTTTTCGTTACGCACTCGATAACGGGTATCAGAACGTCGTTCAGATCGACTCAGATGGTCAGCACAATCCGGCGGAGGTTCCGTTTTTGCTAGCCGAACTGAAAGAGGCCGATCTGGTGCTGGGCGCGCGCTTCGCGGGCGCCGGCACGTACTCCGTGCGTGGACCACGCCGCTGGGCCATGACTTTTCTCGCTAGCATTCTGAGCCGACTCGTGAAAAGCCAGCTGACCGACACGACCTCCGGGTTTCGTGCCAGTGGCCCGAAGGCCGTAGCGATTTTCGCCAAGCACTATCCGGCCGAGTACCTAGGCGACACCATTGAAACGCTGGTCATCGCCGCGCGCGCGGGGTGTACCGTCAAGCAGGTTCCGGTGGCGATGCGACCACGCGCGGGAGGCATCCCCTCGCACAACCCGTTCAAGGCAGGGGCATATCTGGCCCGCGCTTTTCTGGCCCTGCTATTTGCCCTCATGCGGCCGGCCACGTTAGTGCACTCGGAGAGGACCGTTGCATGATTCCGTTCAGCCAGATTCTGGGGATCTGTGCGGCCGTGCTGGTACTTTTCGTGGTGATCGAGCTGTTGCGCCGCCGGCACCTGCGCGAACGTCATGCCATCTGGTGGTTCGTCGCGGGGCTGCTGGCCCTCGTGGCGGGTGTCTTTCCCCAAACACTCGAATGGTCGGCTGAACTGGTCGGCATCGAGGTTCCCAGCAACCTCATCTTCTTTCTGAGCATCGCCGTGTTGTTTATGGTGTGTCTGCAGCACAGTGCGGAGCTGACCGAGCTCGAAAGCAAGACCCGAGATCTGGCGGAACAGTCCGCTCTGCTGGAGCTGCGGGTACGACAACTTGAGGCAATGGCGAGCAAGCCGGCGGCTCAGGACAGCACGCCGAACCCGTAAGCATCACCGCTAAAGAATGGCAAACTAAACAGGTGACAGTGCTTGTGACCGGCGGTGCCGGCTATATCGGTTCCCATGTGGTGCGTCTGCTCAGGGAGAGGGGCGATGACGTCGTCGTTGTCGACGACCTGGTCACGGGAGATCGAAACCGGATTGCCGACGTTCTTCTCGTCGAAATGGATCTCGCCCAGTCGAATGCACCGTCGATGCTCCAAACCGTCATGCACGAGCACAACGTCGACCGCGTCATCCACTTTGCGGGCCGCAAACAGGTTGGCGAATCGGTGGCTCGACCCGCCTGGTATTTTCAGCAGAATGTCGGATCGCTCGCCAACCTCCTGCTCGCCATGGAACAGGTGCGGGTCACGCAGATCGTCTTCTCCTCGTCGGCCGCAGTCTATGGAACCTCAGAGGGTGCCGCGCTGCGTGAAGACACACCGCGGCATCCGCTCAACGCCTACGGTGAGACCAAACTTATCGGCGAATGGCTGTTGTCGGATTCCGTCGGTGCTTTCGACCTGCGCGCCTGCAGCCTGCGCTATTTCAACGTGGCCGGCGCGGGTTGGGCTGAACTCGGCGATACTGCAGCCCTCAACCTGGTGCCCATGGTCTTTGAACGGCTCGATCAGGGCCTGGCGCCCCTTATCTTTGGGGATGACTACGACACCGTCGATGGAACGTGCGTGCGCGATTACATTCACGTGGCCGACCTCGCCGAGGCGCACCTGGCCGCCCTGGACGGCTTGGCCGGAGGGAGCGCGCGGCATGACGTCTACAACGTGGGTACGGGCCTCGGTTCGTCGGTGCGCGAGATGGTCGACGAGATTCTGCGGGTATCCGGTCTGAGTATCCTCCCCGAAATTCGCGAACGACGCCCGGGCGATCCGGCCATCGTCGTGGCCGACCCGGCAGCAATCTTCGCATCCATCGGGTGGACTGCCCGGCGTGGACTGGTCGACATTGTACAGTCGGCCTGGGACTCACACCTGCTCTTGCAGCGCTCATGAGAGACAGCGTCTCCGTTGCGCTGTGCACGTATAACGGCGCCGCGTATCTTGAAGAGCAGCTGCTCAGCATTGTGGGGCAGTCACTGCGTCCCGACCAGATCGTGGTGTCCGACGACGGGTCGACGGACAAGACGTTGGCGGTGCTGGAGCGGGTCACAGCGGCGTGGACCGATATCGACGTTGTGCTGCTGCAGAACGTGACCGCGCTTGGAGTGACCGCGAACTTTGAGCAGGCGCTCGCCGCCTGCACCGGCGACCTCATCGCGCTCTGCGACCAGGACGACATCTGGTGGCCCGAGCGCCTGGATCGTATGGTGGCCGAGTTCACCCGTCGGCCCATACTGCAGATGCTGCACGCCGACGCCCGACTCGTCGACGCTGACGGGGCGCCCCTCGGCTTCACGCTGTTGCAAACCCTGGGCGTGTCGCCCGCCGACCGGCGCGCCGTGCACGCGGGGCACGCCATCGACGCATACCTGCGGCGCAACATCGTCACCGGGGCGACGATGATGGTTCGGCGTGACCTGGTCGAGCAATCACGCCCCTTTCCCTCGGCGTGGGTCCATGACGAGTGGATGGCGATGGTCGCCGCTGCAACAGGGCTGGTCGACCTGCTCGAGGAGCCCCTCATCGACTATCGCCAGCACGGTGGCAACCAGATCGGTGTGACGACCCTCGACGCCACGGGCAAGCTCGGTCGGCTGCGCGCGCCGCGCACGGCGCGGAACGCGCGGCTGTGGGCGCGAGCCGCTGCGCTGCAGCAACGGGCATCGGGTTTCGAGCCGGCGGCATCCGCTTCGGTGCTGGCGCTGATCGACGCGAAACTCGCCCACGAGACGCGGCGCAGCGCGCTGCCGGCAGCCAGGGCGCTGCGCGTGGGGCCGATTGTGCGCGGCTGGCACGCGGGCGACTATTCCCGGTTCGGGCTGGGACTGCAAGACGTGCTGCGCGATTTGGTGCAGCCGGTCTGAGCTACCGGCGGGAAAACGGGATCACGGAGTGTCGTTAGGCCTGACCGGAAGGGACACTGTCGGGGCCACGGTGAAGAAGGCCGATTCTTTGTCACGGGACCAGCCTTGGTTGCGGGAGTCCCCGCCGTGTTCTATCCGGCAAACAGGCAACGCGCATTCTGCGTTCGCGCTCCGCGCCTTGCGACGCTCCCTCATTGTCAGCGAGCGTCGGCGCGAGGGCCGTGTGAATCACGGCCGCAACGATGCCATTCGCGAGCACCACTTTGGGTCATTTCGGCGACCGGACGGGCTGACGGTGGTCTGTAGGACTCTGGTGTGGGAGCCTTGACTGTGTCCGCCACCATTCTCAGGACGGTGCTCACAGCGCACGTGCCGGAGGTGACCGGACTGAACGTCGAGCTCGTTTACAGCCGGGCACGCCGGGCCGGGCACGCCGGGCCGGGCACGCCGGGCCGGGCACGCCGGGCCGGGCACGCCGGGCCGGGCTCATGCCGGTCAATCCTGAAGCCCGGCCAGGTGCCACCGCGCGGGCGCAGGCTCGGCCGGTAGACTCTCGGCCGGCTGACACTGGGCACGCTGACACTGGGCACGCTCACCACGGTCCCCAGTACTCGGACAAAGTCCTGCAGCTACACCCTCTCCGCCGCCGCTACCATCTTCTTCTGCACCACCTTCATTAGTTCGACCGTCTTCAATACCACCGCTTTCAGCACCAACCATTTCAGTACCACCCTCGCCGGTACCACTCTCATCAGCACTACTCCGCGCGGCACGACCCAGTGCGGAACCGGTCGGACGGGTCGGCCACGGATTCTTTGACAAGGGCACGACCGACATCGACCGTGGACTGTTGCTCTGCGGTCACTGCTACCGCCGACTCCATCAGGAAAGCTGGCGGGTGATCGCCGAGCAGGGCGAGCACGGCGGGTTCTGGCTGCAACCACCCGCGAACATCGACACGACACAGACGCTGATCCCGCTAGTGAACAAAAGCCCGCTCATGCTCGAATCGAAACGGCAGCAGGACGCCGACGTCAGCTGATGCATTCTGCTGCGGGCCGGATTACGCACGACCGCCAGCGCTGATCGCCTGGCGATCTGGCGGTCGCGGGGGGCTCGAACAGCGTGAGGGGCGCAGGTCGCAGACCGTCAGAGTTGACGGACGGACGGGCGATATCGGCGGGCTCGATGCGGAGCGCATTCTCGAGATCGGCCGGGCCCTTCCGTGGGCGGAGTCTATGCGGCGTCGGGGTGCGGCTTGTGCGGCAGGGCGCTGCGCCAGCTCAGACCCTGCGCGGCCTTGACCGCACAGATCACCAGCAGCAACCAGCCGAACTCAGACAGAATGGTGCTCTCCGCCGCGCTGGTCACCAGCAGGGTGACGAGTATGAGCGGCGCCCAGACGTAGACCAGCGAGCGCTTGTTCGAAGCGAGCAGCCAGGAACGCACGAAGGCCAGCAGTACGAGGGCGAGAAAAGCGAGAAAGCCGATCAATCCGACCTGAAAGTACACGTCAAGGTAGGCGTTGAGGCCGGTCAGATGCGCACGCCCGGTGGTGAATTCAAGCCAGCCGTATGGCGTGACGTCCTGCGGCCAGAATCCGGCCCAACCCCAGCCCTCGAGCGGATGCAGCTCCACCAGCCGCCACATCTCGCTCCAGAGCGAGTATCGCGCTTCAAACTCACTGCCGGCGTTGAGAGTGTCGATGATGGTCGTGCGACCGAGCCAGGCCGCGCCGGCGGCGACGAGGGCCGCGCTCAGGAGGCCGA
Source organism: Cryobacterium sp. Y62 (assembly GCF_002929785.1). Classification (NCBI taxonomy): domain Bacteria; kingdom Bacillati; phylum Actinomycetota; class Actinomycetes; order Micrococcales; family Microbacteriaceae; genus Cryobacterium; species Cryobacterium sp. Y62. The sequence continues at coordinate 69,543 of NZ_PJJK01000108.1, forward strand.
GCTGCAGCATCCGTCTGCCGGCAACGGGGGTGCGACGCAAGCGGTAGAGCGCGAGCGCTGCGACGCTGACGCAGATCGCGACGACGACAACGACGGGGGAGCGGGAGAGTACCAGGCAGATACCGGCCAGCCACATCGAGCCGAGGCCGAGGCTGCGCGGAATCGACCGGGCGCGCAGCTCGACGTAGAAGGTGACCGCGGCGATGAGCGCGATGAGTCCGAAAACGTTGCGGGAGCCGAAGATGCCCTGGATCGGGCCGAGCTGGTCGATGTCGCCGACCACGTCGAGAAAGGCGATCGGCAGGTCGAGCAGCAGACCAGAGAGCACTTCGAGCACGATCGAGAGGCCGAGAAGCACGCGCAGCACATCGCCGATGGCGCGCACCACCTGAAAGGTGTCGCGCACAAGGGCCACGTAGATGGCGAGGAATCCGACGGTGATTTGATAGCTGACGCCGATGAGCGTCTCGGTGACGTAGCCGCTCCACACGCCGGACACTGCGCACCAGGCCACGAACACGATGATCGAAATGGGCAGCAGGCCGTGCCATTCCACGATCGGGCGGCGGGCGAGCAGCGAGGCCACCGCGAGCAGGACGAGGCCGCCGAGAATACCGATGAGACCGGCCCAGCCCATGACGCTGCGCAGCAGATGGGTACTGAATGCGGTCGCCAAAATTATGAGCGTGAGTGCGGCCGCGAATTTCGGCGACGCGAGCACCCGGCGCAGGTCCTCGGGCAGGGTGGTCATGCTCTAATTTACCGCGCGCAGGTCACGGCATCGGCCTGGGCGCGTGCTGCTGCCGTTTGGTGACGACGGCGAGCACGATGAGAGTCACCCAGCCGCTCTCGATGAGCAGTCGGCTCTCGGCCACGCTCTGCGCGATCAGCGCGGCGAGCAGCAGCAGGGGCAGCAGTGCGGAGACGGCGAACGGTTCGGTGTCTTCGATGCCGAGGCGCGGCCGGTCGACGGCGAGGAACCAGGCCCGCCAGAGAGTCGAGAAGACGAGGGCGGCGAACAGAACCACGCCGATGATGCCGAGCTGCAGCCAAACGTCGAGCCAGGCATTGTGCGCCTGCAGGTAGGTGACGCCCTTGCGCACGGCGAGGTCGTTGAACGGTTCGACCCACGGCACCCAGTAGCTCACCCAGCCCCAGCCAAACAGGGGTCGCTCGAGGGCGAGCCCGGTGACGCTGGCCCAAATGTCGAAGCGGCCGGTGAGGTCGTTGCTGCGGCCGAGCAGGCCGAACAGTTGTGCGGAGAACAGTGCGAGCGCCGCTGCGATCGCCAAAACGGATGCCGTCGCCACGACATACAGCGGCCGCCGGTGCTCGTCGTGCAGTCGTCTGGCCCAGAGCGCGAACAATAGGGCCGCGACGACCGCGACGAGCGAGACGGTGACCGTGGCTGAGCGGGTGAGCAGTAGCATCCCGACGGCCAGCGCCAGCCAGACCAGTCCGGCGTTGCGCCTGACGATGTGGGCTCTCAGTTGCACGGTGAACACGATGATGGCTATCAAAGCCGTGAATCCGAGCAGGTTGCGGTTGGCGACGATGCCCTCGATTGGGCCGCCATTTAACAGTAGGCCCCTGCTCCAGTAGAAGGCGCCCGGCACGTCAGCGGTGCCGTAGTCGACGAAGAACGGGAGCACTTCGTGTTGCACAACAACCGCCACGAACAGCTCGAAGACAAGGGAGAGGGCGAGCACCCAGCGCAGGGCGCCGGCCAAGGTGCGCAGCAGCTCCGGCCAGGTGAGGGTCACGGCCAAAAACAGCGCAGCGAGGGTGGTGATCAGCTGCAGGATAACGCCGAGAGCGGAGGCCCCCGGGTAATACGACCACGCGATCGACAGGGTAGCCAGCAGCAGAAAGGCGGTGATGGTCTTCGGAAATTTGCGCCAGTTCGGCAGCGGGGCCAGGGCTGCCCGGTAGGTGTGGCCGCGGGCGATGTCGCGGTCGGTGGGGGTATCGTCGTCGACGGCTGCTTGCGCTGTGGCTGCATTGGCGGTTGCCCGACGGCGGGCGTTGTGGCGCTGGGTACCCAGGCCGATCACGCTGCCAATGACCACGATCACGGCGATGGCGCCGAAGCCCCACCAGCCGCCGAGGTTACGCCAAAACTGGCCGGCCAGAACCGTGAACCAGACGAAGGTCGCAAAGAGTCGAATGGCGAGACGACTCTGTACAGCGGACATGGATTTAGATTACCGGTGTTGTTCCGTTGGGTTTCGCGAGATTGTTCTACCATGTCGCGAAAATGGGTAAACGGTTGCGTCGCGGTGGCTGAAACAACACTTCACCCGCTTTCGCGGAAAGTTAGCGGGTTGAGAGGGAAAGATCGGGGGAAACCAGAATGTTGTATTCGTGGGCCAGGGCGCTGAGGGCGGCGCGGTAGCCGCACATTCCATGCACGCCTGGGCCTGGCGCGGTCGACGACGAGCACAGGTAGACGCCGTCCAGGGGGGTGCGCCACGGGTCGCCCGAGAGCACCGGGCGGCGCACGAGTTGGGCCATGCTGACGGCTCCGGCCGCGATGTCGCCGCCCACATGATTGGGATTGTGGTTCTGCATCTGCGCGGCGGTCTGGCTGTAGGAGGCGAGAATGGTGTCGCGAAAGCCCGGGGCGAAGCGTTCGATCTGTCGGGTGATTTGCTCGGTCTGGTCGCGGGTGGAGCCCGCCGGCACGTGCGTATAGGCCCAGAGGGTGTGTTTTCCGGCGGGAGCGCGAGTGGCGTCGAGAATGCTCGGCTGCGCGGCGAGCACATAGGGTGATTCGGCGTGCCGCCCGCGGGCAACAGCGTTTTCGGCACGAGCCTGGTCGGCGCGGGTGCCGCCCACGTGCAGGGTCGGCGCTCGCCGTAAGTCGGTCGCGGTGAAGGGAACCGGTTCGGAGAGGGCGAAATCCACCTTGGCGACGGCGTTGCCGTAACGAAACCGTTTCATGGATGCCGCGTAGCTGGCGGGTAGGGCGCCGTCGGCGAGCTCGAAGAGGGCGCGTGGCGTCAGGTCGAGTAGCACGATGCGGGCCGGCGGCAGCTCTGCGAGGCTGACGATCTCGGCATCCGTCACGATCTCGCCGCCGTGCGCGAGCAGATCGTCGGCGAGGGCCCACACGATGGCGCCGCTTCCTCCGGTCGGAATCGGCCAGCCCCCGGCATGCGCGTGCGCGGCGAGCACGAGCCCGGCCCCGGCAGTAGACGGGCTCGGTAGCCGCCCGATCGAGTGGGCGAAGGTGCCGGTGAGTAACGCCGGCGCGGTCTCGCCGGTGAAGCGCCAGTTCCAGGCCGGGCCGCCCTGCTCGAGGGTGCGCAGCCCGAACCTGGTCAGGGTGAGCGGATGCCGCGGCACCCGGAGCAGCGTATCCCCGGTGAGTTCGGCGATGGCGTGGATGTGGTCGACCAGGGGCTCGAGCAGGTTTAACCAGGCCGGGCCGTCCCGGCCGAGGCCGGCGGCCGTGCGTTCGATGTCGTGCCAGGCCACACCGGCCAGGCCGCCCGGCAGCGGATGCCCGTAGGAGATCTCGGGAACTGTGAGTTCGATGCGGTCCTTGAGGCCGAACTTCTGAAAGAACTCGGAGGCCAGGGCGAGCGGATGCACCGCGCTCCCGACATCGTGGTGAAACCCGGGCAGGGTGAGTTCGGCGGTGGCCGCCCCGCCACCGATCGCCGAGTTGCGCTCGTAGACGCGCACTCTGAGGCCAGCCCGGGCGAGAGTTACGGCGGCGGCGAGACCGTTCGGGCCGGATCCGACGACGATCGCGTCGAGCCCCTGGTCGGTCGTCACGCGGGGCCGGACTGGAGTGGGCTCATTCCGACACCGTATCCCGGGCGGGGCGCGGGCGCACCCCCGCCCGTGGATTCAGGGCCGTTGGGATCAGCTCAGACGAAGGCGGCCTGGCCGGTGATGGTGCGGCCCACGATGAGGGTGTTCATCTCCTGAGTGCCCTCGTAGGAATAAATGGCCTCGGCGTCGGCGAAGTGCCGGGCCACGTTGTACTCGAGGGTGACGCCGTTGCCGCCGAACAGCTCGCGGCACCAGGCCACGCTTTCCCGCATGCGGCTGGTTGTGTACGCCTTGGTCAGCGCGGAGTGCTCGTCGCGCTGCACGCCCTCGTCTTGCAGCTGCGACACCCGCACGACCATGCCGAGGCTTGCGGTGATGTTGCCGAGGCTCTTAACCAGCAGATCCTGCACGAGCTGGTGACCGCCGATGGGCTTGCCGAACTGCTCGCGTTCGTGCGCGTAGGCGACGGCCGCGTCGTAGGCGCCGATGGCATTGCCGACCGCCGCCCACGACACCTCGGCGCGCGTGGCCCGCAGCACCTTCGCGGTGTCCTTGAACGAGTTGGCGTTCTGCAGGCGCAGGCTCTCGGGAACGACCACGTCGGTCAACACGATGTCGGCGTTCTGCACCGCGCGCAGGCTGATCTTGCCCTCGATTTTGGTGGCACTGTACCCGGCGGTGTCGGTGGGAACGATGAAACCCTTGACCTGTTCGTCGGCCGTGTCCTTGGCCCAGATGATGGTCACGTCGCTGAAGGTGGCGTTGCCGATCCAGCGTTTGGCACCGTTCAACGTCCAGCTGTCACCGCTGCGCGTGGCGGTGGTGCGCAGGCCCTGCGCTGCGTCCGAGCCGCTCAACGGCTCGGTCAACCCGAACGCCCCCACGATCTCGCCCGAGGCCAGGCGCGGAATCCACTCGGCGCGCTGCTCGTCCGAGCCCGTCGCGTCGACCGTGCCGGCGGCGAGACCGGTCTGCACGCCGACGAAGGTGGCGACGGATGCGTCCACTCGCGCCAGTTCCAGCGCCACGAATCCCCGGAAAACTGCCGAATTCTCAAACGGTTTCGTGGACTCCCAGCCGAAGGAGTACACGCCGAGTTCGGCGAGGGGCTTGATGACCTGGGTGGGGAATTCGGCGCGGTCCCAGCATCCGTTTGCGATCGGCCGTACTTCGTGTTCGAGGTAGGCGCGCAGCTTGAGGATGGCCGCCTGTTCGGGCGCGGTGAGCAGGTTTTCGTAGCCGAAGAAGTCGCTGCCGAGTAGTTCAAAGTTCATGGATGCTCCGTTGCACGAGGGCGGCCGACGTGCGACCGGGGAAGTGCGCCCAGCCTAGGGTCGTTGGCTGGACGCCCCAACCCGGTTGGTAGTTTGGTCTAAACAGTTGTAGAAGGAGTCGTACATGTTTGTGGGCATCGCCAACACCCCGCGCAATTACGCATGGGGTTCCACCCATGCCATCGCTGACCTGCTCGGCCGCACGGCGTCGGGCGGGCCGGAGGCCGAACTGTGGTTGGGAGCCCACGCCGGGTCACCGTCGGTGATCGAGGATCCCGCGCTGGTCGGCGGTTTTTTGGACCTCGCCGCGTGGATTGCTGCGGCGCCGGAGGTGGCACTCGGTGCTGATTGGGCCAGTCGAGAAGTGGATGCGGCCCCACGCCTCCCATTTCTGCTCAAGATTCTCGCGGCCGGTCGCCCGCTGTCGCTGCAGGCGCACCCGACGAGCGAGCAGGCCCGCACCGGGTTCGAGCTTGAGAATGAGGCGGGCGTTGCCATCGACGCTGGCAATCGCAACTACCGCGACCCGTTCCACAAGCCCGAGCTGCTCGTTGCGCTCAGCGACACCTTCGAAGCGCTCTGCGGCTTTCGGCCGCTCGCTGAGGTACGCGGCATTATTGCCGAGTTGCGGCTGCTCGATCTCGCGACCGAGAATCCGCAGGCCTCCATCATCGACCTGCTCGAGAGCCACCTGACGCGGGGCCTGCCCGACACCGTCGACTGGCTGCTGCGCGATGGGCGCGGCGGAGATTCGGGCGAGGTGAAATGGCTGGTCGAACGGGTCGTGGGGCTCGCCGAACACGCCGAGTTTCTGGCCGAGGGGGGAGCGGCCATCGGCTATGCCCGCGAACTGGCGGCGGTGCGTGTGCTCGCCACCGAGTATCCCGGCGACCCCGGAATCGTGCTCGCCCTATTGCTGAACCGGGTCTCCCTGCAGCGCGGCGAGGCGATGTTTCTGCCAGCCGGCAACATCCACGCGTATCTATCCGGGCTCGGCGTCGAACTCATGGCCGCCTCCGATAATGTGCTGCGCGGCGGGCTGACTCCCAAGCACATCGACATCGAGGAGCTGCTCGCGGTACTCGACTTCACTCCGGCACCCTCGCCGTACCTCGCGCCGATCGTCGACGCGCCCGGGGTATTGCGGTATCGGCCGGACGTGCCCGACTTCGAGCTCGTGCAGATCGAAGCGGATGCCGACGCCGCGACGTCGACGCCCGTCACGATGCGGCAGATCACCCTGACCGGTCCGGCGATTGCCATCTGCACGGCTGGCGGGTTTCTGGTGGCCGGGGCCGCGTCGTCGCGGCCGCTCAAGCGCGGCCAGGCCGTGTACATCACGCCCGACGAGGGCACGCTGACCTTCGCCGGAACCGGCGAGGTGTTTCTGGCGACGACGGGCGCGTAGCCGCGCTGCGCCTGTCGGTGGCGGGCTAGCTGGCCTTGCGGGGGCCAAATGCCCGCCGGTAGGCGGTGGGCGTGGTCTGCAGAACCTGCAGAAAATGATGGCGCATCACGGCCGCCCCACCGAAGCCGGTGTCGACGGCGATCTCCTCAAGGCTGTTTGAGGAGTCCTCGAGCAATTCCTGCGCCCGAAGCAGCCGCTGCCGATTGAGCCAGCGGGTCGGCGTGGTGCCGAGTTCGGCGCGAAACCGGCGGGCGAAGGTGCGCGGCGACATAAGCGACTTGCGGGCGAGCAGATCGACGGGTAATTCCTGGTCGAGGTGGCGCAGCATCCACTCGGTGACGGCGGCGAAGGATTCGTCCTGGCAGTCGACGACCGGCGCTTCGATGTACTGTGACTGGCCGCCATCGCGCTGCGGCGGCACCACCATGCGGCGCGCGATCACGTTCGCGACAGTCGCGCCCAGTTCCTTGCGTACGATGTGCAGCGCAGCGTCAATGCCGGCGGCGGTGCCGGCTCCGGTGACGACGTGGTCGTCTTCCACAAACAGCACGTCGGGGTCGACGGTTGTGTTCGGGTAGGTCCGGGCGAGGGCTTCGGTGTACATCCAGTGGGTGGTGCTGCGGCGCCCATCGAGGATGCCGGCCTCGGCCAGTACGAACGCGCCGCTGCACACGCTGAGCACCCAGGCGCCACGGGCCTCGGCGTCGCGCACGACCTGCAGCACGCGCGGGTCGATCGCCGCACCGGTCTCGTAGGCCGGGATCGCGATCAGGTCCGCGTCGGCGGCAGCCGAGAGGTCGTCGTGCACGACGATTTCAAAGCCGATCTTGGTGCGAATCGGGCCGGGTTCGGCGGCGACGACGTGAAAGTCGAACGCCGGCCCGCCGTGCGCGCTGCGATCGATGCCGAACACCTCGCAGATGACGCCGAATTCGAACGGCGCCAGACCCGGAAGGGTGACGCAGACGATTTTTTGAAGCATGGGCATCCGTTCTGCTGAGATGGAACCGGAAACGGGAAACACTGGATCTGGCAGGAATGTGTCGAACAACGTCTACTCTGCCGCTCGCGGCAGAAAAGCACAATACATAGAGTTCCTGCCATGTTCATCTTTATGTTTCTCCTCACAGTCCTCGCGATTGCTGCTGTTGTGGCCTCGATTCGCTCCACCGGGCGCGACGGTTACGGTCGCCAAGCCATCAGAGAAACCGACGACGATGAGGCACTGATTCGCCGGCGCTAGCCTGAAGCGGTGGCACATCGGTGCCACCGGGAACGAGCGGGGTAGTATGACGTGGTTGGTAACTGGCGGAGCGGGCTATATCGGAGCCCATGTGGTGCGCGCTTTTCAGGCTGAAGGGCTCGACGTGGTCGTGCTCGACGACCTCTCGAGTGGCCACGAATCTTTCGTGCCGGCCACAGTGCCCTTCGTACGCGGCAGCGTGCTTGACGGCGACCTGCTCGTGCACACCTTTCGCGAGCATGACGTGCACGGCGTCGTGCACGTCGCCGGATTCAAGTACGCCGGCGTTTCGGTGCAACGCCCCCTGCACACCTACGAACAAAACGTCACCGCGACGGCCACGCTCCTCGCCGCCATGGACGCGGCGGCGATCGACCGCATCGTGTTCTCCTCGAGCGCTGCGGTCTACGGCACGCCGCACACCGACCTCGTCACCGAAAGTACCGCGAAAAGCCCGGAATCGCCCTACGGCGAATCCAAACTGATCGGCGAATGGCTGCTGCGCGACCAGGGTGTCGCGACCGGCCTGCGGCACACCTCGCTGCGCTACTTCAACGTCGTCGGCTCGGGCGAACTCAGCCTGAGCGATACCAGCCCGCACAACCTCTTTCCCCTGGTCTTTGCCGCTCTGCTCGATGGTCGCACCCCGCGCATCAACGGCGATGACTATGCCACGCCGGACGGCACCTGCGTACGGGACTACATCCACGTCGCTGATCTGGCCCTCTCGCACGTCGCCGCCGCCGGCCGGCTCGACGCCAAGGAGGCGATCGAGCCGGTCTACAACCTCGGCAGTGGCGACGGCGTCTCGGTCGGCGAGATCATGGTGACCGTGCGCCGGGTCACCGGCATCGACTTCAGCCCGGAGATCGGACCGCGCCGCGTGGGTGACCCCGATCGCATCGTCGCGTCCGGTGCGCTCGCGGCCCGTGATCTGCGCTGGAACATGCGCCACACGCTCGAGCAGATGGTGCAGAGCGCCTGGGACTCTTCCCGCGCTGCCGTGCATTGAGGGTCGACACGCCGCCGAGGGCGCCGATCGTACTGTGTTCGCAACGTTCAGGTACCCCCGAGTAGCCGAATTTTGTCGCCGTTGGCGCGTCGCAACTCTCTAGCCCGTATTGAGGGTTTACGATTTGCGACTTGACGCGATCGAATTACACGGGTGTAATTAGGTGCGGCACCAGTTGGTGCGGATCGAGCGCTGGGAGACGATATGGCATTACCTGACTATCGTTCCGGAGTACCAGAGGACTGGTTCGTTGACCCCGTCACCCTCGGTGTTCCGGGAGTACGACAAGACCACGGCGACGAGAACCTGCTGGCCTGGCAGGCCGATTCCCTCTGCGCGCAGACCGACCCCGAGGCATTCTTCCCCGAAAAAGGCGGTTCCACCCGCGACGCCAAGAAGATTTGCTCCGGCTGCGAGGTGCGCAGCGAATGCCTCGAGTACGCGCTCAGCAATGATGAGCGGTTCGGCATCTGGGGCGGGCTGTCCGAGCGCGAACGTCGCAAACTGCGCAAGCGCGCCTAACCTAATTCGCGCAGTTTTAAGCGGATGCTGCCAGCCGGCTCGGTCCGGGTGCAGTCCCCTCAGCCCTTGCGCCGGGCTGACGTGGTCGGCAGCGGGCCATGTTGCGGCTGCGCTTCGCTATTGCCCTGCCAATATTTGAGGCGCGCCCTCTCGCTTGAGGTGCAGCGACCGATCCCGACCTAGGCTGGTGCTGTTATGCAACCGAGAGTCACCGCCATCCTTGTCGCCCGAAACGGCGCGAAACACCTTGAGCGAACTCTCAAGGCGCTGTCGTTGCAAACCCGCAAACCCGACATTGTGATCATGGTGGACTGCGGATCGAGCGATAAGACGGCCAAGATGCTGGCCGATTTTGGGCCGACACAGTTTATTGCCGCCGATGCTGACCTGAACTTCGGGCAGGCGATTGCCGCCGCCGTGCGCGTGACCACGCCGCCCACGCACGACCGGGAGCTGCTCTGGCTGCTCGCCCAAGACAGCGCCCCAGACCCGACCGCGCTCGAAGTCTTGGTCGATGCGCTCGAGATTGCGCAGTCCGTTGCGGTGGCCGGTCCCAAGATCATGGAGTGGATCGCCAGCGAGTACATTCACAACTTCGGCGAGTCGATGACGCCGTTTGGCGCGACCGTCACCCTGGTGGAGAGTGAACTCGATCAGGGCCAGCACGATGGGCTGAGCGATGTCCTCGCCGTCAGCGCCGGTGGAATGCTCGTGCGCCACCAAGTGTGGGAACAGCTGGGTGGTTTCGACCCAGCCCTTACGGTCGTCGACGACTCCCTCGACTTCTGCGTGCGGGTGCGCCTCGCCGGGTATCGCGTGTCGGTTGTTCCGGCCGCCCGGGTAGCCTCGGCCGGCGACGGCGTGGCCGGACCGAACCAGTCATCCCGGGGGCGCCTGCGCCGCCGCCGGGTGCGGGCCGAACGTTCGGCGCAGCTGCACCGCCGCCTGGTCTACGCGCCAGCCGGAGTGCTCGCCCTGCACTGGCTGACCCTGCTGCCGCTCGCCTTCATCCGCTCGATCGGGCAGCTGCTGCGCAAGGAGCCCGGCGCGATCGTAGGCGAATTCTCGGCTGCGTTCGGCGCCGCTTTCAACGGCATGCGGGTGAGAAGCGCCCGCCACACCTTTGCCAAGACCCGCACTCTCGGCTGGGATGCCATCTCCACCCTGCGCGTTCCCTCGGTCGAAGTTCGGCGACGGCACTCGCTCAAACGGGAGGCGAGCTTGTTCGGCCTGCACGGCGAACGCGCCGAAATTCGGTTCTTCTCCGGCGGCGGAGCCTGGACCATGCTCGCCGCCGCGGTTGTCGGCATCGTGATGATGGTGCCGCTGCTTGGTGCCGACACTCTCATCGGGGGCGGGCTGCTGCCGCTGTCGCCAAGCCTGCCTGAACTGTGGGCAAGCGTCGGCTACGGCTGGCGCGACCTCGGACTCGGTTTTGTCGGCGCCGCCGACCCGTTTGCCGCTGTGCTGGCCGTGCTCGGCTCCATCGCGTTCTGGTCGCCGTCCTTTGCCTTCGTGCTGGTCTATGCGCTCGCCTTTCCACTCGCTGCGGTCGGCGCCTGGATGGCTGCGACCCGCCTGACCGACCGGGGCAGCCTGCGCGCCCTGGCCGCCACCCTGTGGGTGCTGGCCCCGAGCTTTCTGGTCGCCCTTGCCGATGCCCGCCCGGCCGCCATCCTCGTGCATCTGCTGCTGCCGTGGCTGTTTTTCAACTGGTTCGCGGCCGCGCGTACCTGGTCGTCTTCCGCCTCGGCTGCACTGCTGTTCGCGGCGGTCGTGGCCTGTGCGCCCTCTCTCGCCCCGGCGCTGCTCGTGGTCTGGCTGCTCAGCGTGGCCATCGCCGGTCGTCGCGTGATGCGTTTCATTGGCATTCCGCTGCCGGCGTTGGCGCTCGCGCTTCCGCTCATTGCCGACCAAGGCCTGCGTGGCACCTGGCTGAACCTCGTCGCAGACCCGGGCCTGCCCGTGTCGAGCGCTCACACACCGACCCTGCAACTGCTGCTCGGGCTGCCCGGAGGCAGCGGCTGGGCTGACGTCCTCGATCAGTTCGGGGTGCCCGGTCTCGACCCCCAGCTGCTCGTGCCCATCCTGCTCGCACCCATCGCCGTGCTCGCCCTGTTGGCGCTGCTGCTGCCGGGCGCCCGGCTCGCGGGCGGCGCCTGGCTGGTCGCCCTGCTCGGATTCACCACAGCCCTCGCCGCCAACCAGCTCGTTCTGGCCGCCATCGGTGCCGAACCGGTACGCGTCTGGTCGGGCGCCGGGCTCAGCCTGTACTGGCTCGGCCTAGTCGGCGCCGTCCTGATCGGCCTGCGCGCCCTGCGCCGGTTCGCAGCGGCGGCCGGAGTCGTCGCCGCCCTCGCCCTGGTCGTCGTGGTGCTGCCCCTTCTGGCGTCACTGCACCTCGGCACCGCCGCCGTGCGCGAGGGAACCGGGCGGACCCAGCCGGCCTTCGTTGCCGCCGAAGCGCAGATCGATGACCGGGTCGGCACCCTGAAGCTCGTTCCGCAGGCCGATGGCGGCCTGCTTGCCACGATCGAACGCGGTGTCGGCGCCACGCTGAACCAGCAATCCACCCTGGACAGCACCGACCAAAGGCTGAGTGTCCGCGAGAAAGCACTCGCCGAGCTCGCCGGCAACCTGGCCTCACGCAGCGGGCTCGACACCAGCGCAGGTCTGGCCGAATTCGGCATCCGCTTCATTGTCTTACAGCCGGCCGACGCTGATGTTCTCGCCGGTGACACCCCGCTGCGCACCGAAACCGCCCTGGACGGAAATGCCGCGCTGGCCCCAGTGGGCGACACCGAATTCGGGCGACTGTGGCAGTTCGGCGAAACGGATGCTGGCGGCGGCGTTCCAGCGCCGGCTCGTGCTGGCGGCGTCTTCGGCCTGATCACCCTGCTGATCGCCGTCGCCGTGGTGGGCAGCGCCGTGCTGCTGTCGCTGCCGATCGGCGCGGGCCGCGAAGCCGTGCGCCAGGCCAACCGCGATGCGATTCGCCGCGCGGCCAAGGCCAACGCCAGGCAGAAACCGAAACGCACGCGCCGGGGCAAGAACGTTGCCGCTGCCGATCTGGACGCCGATCGGGAACCGCCGCGCGGTACCGATTTAGAGGCCGACCTGGCCATGGACCGGGAAACCGGCGTCGGTACCGGGCTGGAATCGTCGACGGAAGACGCTGTGGAGAACGATCATGCCCGCTAGAAGCACACTCGCCCGCATCGGCAGTCGGGCCGGCCGCGGCGTGCTCGGTCTCGTCGGCATCGCCGTCGTCGTCGCTGTCGGCGCGGCCTCGATCCTCGTGACGCTGCCGACCATTGAGAACGAACCGCAGTTGAGCGAGATCGCGCCGCTGCCGAGCGAGCAGCAACGGGTCTGCCCTGGCCCGCTGCTGACCCTCGCCGAGGATTCGACGCAGGCTCAGTCGGCGTCGAGTGTCGGGTCGGCAGCGGCCGTGTATGGCGCTATCGAAGCCGACGAAAGCGAGTTCGACCAGATTCGCCCCGAGGTTACCGAGATCAGTGCGGTCGACGACTCCAACAGTCGGCAGCAACCGCTGCTGCTGACTGTTCCCGTGCAGGACGGCGTCACCGTGCCGCCGCTCGTCACCGGCAGTCAGTCGCAGGTCGTCAGCACCGACACCCTGGGCGGGCTCGCTGTCGCGGCCTGCACCGAAGCGGCCAGCGAGAGCTGGATCGTCGGAGGATCCACCGATATCGGCGGCAGTAGCCTGCTGCTGCTCAGTAACCCGACGACCGTGCTGGCGACCGTCGACGTCACCGTTCACGGTGAGAGTGGGCTCGTCGACGCGCCCGGCGCCTCCGGCATCCTGGTGCAGCCCGGCGAGCAGCGTGTCATTTCTCTGGCCGGTCTCGCCCCGAACCTGAAATCCCCGGTCGTGCGTGTTTCGTCGCGTGGCGGGCAGGTAGCGGCAGCACTGGAGCAGAGCAGCATCCGGGGGATTGAACCCGGCGGAGTCGAGATCATCGGCGCCACCGCCACACCGGCACCCAACCAGACCATCGCCGGGGTGCGTGTCACGTCGGCCGTTGCCGCGGACACCGTCACCACCGGCGAGGGGTTCAACGCCGACACCCCATCAATTCGGGTGTTTGTGCCCGGCACCGAGCCGGCGACCGTGCAGATCGGCGTCACCAGTGCCGACGGGGCTGCCGACGGCACAACGACCCAGGTTAAGATTGAGCCCGGCGTGGCGACCGAGGTTCCGCTGTCACCATTGACCGTGGGTAGTTTTTCGGTGAAATTACGCTCCGACCAGCCGATCGTCGCGGCTGCCCGCACTTCCAGCGCGGGCGCTGACGGCCGGGACTTCGCTTGGTTCGCGGCCTCGGCACCACTCGAGGGTTCGTTCACGGTAGCCGTCGCCGAGGGGCCAGCACCGACCCTGCACCTCGTCAACGGCGGGGGAGCGAATGCTGCGCTCACCCTCACGCCCGATCGCGGCTCTCCCGTTGAGCTACAGGTCGACGCCGGGGCGAGCGCGACAGTTCCGCTAGTGAGTGGGGCTCGCTATCTGGTGAGCGGCGGGGAGTCGGTGTGGGCGCTCGTGGACTACTCCGGCGAGGGCTTGCTGTCGTCATTCACAGTGAGCCCGCCTGGACCGCTCGCGTCGTCGATCCGTGTCTACACGCACTAGCTGTTTGTCGTTCCGGGATCTTCGGGAGTCTTCGGAGGTCTCTGTTTGCTTTTGGGACTCTCGCCCGGAACGTGGGTTCACGTTTATAAACCGGGCCGGCGGAGCGGCCCGGTTTCCTAACACCGGGCGTTGCCCGGCGCGCGCTCTTCGGCTTTTTCGGCCCGGGCCCGGGTCCGGTCGTCCGGCGCGGGGCATCCGTTCTGGTGCGGCGGTCTTTCGTGGGTACGCAGCTTTCGATGGCAGACTGAACACTCGACTCGTAACCCGCTGGGAGCCGCTAGTGACGCTTGACCCTGTGCTTGACCCTGTGCTTGACCCGATCGCCCGCGCGGACGTCGCCGTGATCGGCGGATCCGGACTTTACGAACTCGTCGACCCCGCAACTGCGGTGACGCATCGGGTTCCGACACCGTACGGGTCGGTGTCGGTCACGATCGGCCTGCGCGCCGCTCGCCGTGTCGCATTTCTGCCACGGCACGGCAGCGGCCACAGCGTAGCGCCGCACTTGATCAACTATCGGGCCAATCTCTGGGCCCTCGCGTCGATCGGCGTGCGCGCGATCATCTCGTCCTCGGCGGTGGGCGGGGTCACGCCAGAGTATCCGCCGGGGCTACTCGTCGTCACTGACCAGTTCATCGACCGCACGTCCGGCCGCCCCGATACTTTTTACGACCGGGAATCGGTGCAGCACCTCTCCGCCGCAGACCCGTTCGACCCTCAGCTGCGAGCGTATGCTCTGCGCGCGCTCGAGGATCTTGGCGAGAACTTCGCTGCTACCGGCACGGTGGTCGTCATTCAAGGTCCGCGGTTTTCCACCCGGGCGGAGTCGGTCTGGTTCCGTTCGATCGGCGCGCACATTGTCAATATGACCGCGTATCCTGAAATCGTGCTGGCCGGTGAGCTCAACATGGGCACGGTCAACCTCTCCTTCGTGACGGACGCCGATGCGGGACTCGCGCCGACGCCTTCCGCCGTCGCGGACAGCGCGGCTGGTCCCGTGGTCGATACTCACGGCTCTGCCTCTTCTGGCTTGCCCAGGCCCGGCGTGGGCGCTTCCGGTCTTCCCGCGACGTCCGGCCCTACCTCGACCAGCGAAACGGATGCCGTCACGGCGTCGGTCGTGTTCCGTCGCCTCGGCGAGGCCCAGCCGCGCATTCTGGCGGCGATCGACGCGATACTTCGCGCCTTACCGACCAACTTCGCCCCGCGCGAGGTCATCGACCCGGCCCAGGTCGAAGCCGTTCTAGCGCGGGCCGTGCTGTCGGATGTCGTGCGCGGTGATTCCAGCACTGCCGTGCCGTGCTGCCCGGCCGAGGATCTCACGTGACGGCCGGTCGGCCTGAGGCTCGTCGCATGCTCCCCGATGCGCCCTGGCCAACTAATGGACCTACTGGTGCCAGTTACCCAGGCCTCGCATGAGCGGCGTCCGCTTGCTGATCACGGGCGGCGCCGGATTCATCGGTTCCGCAATTGTTGAGGCTGCCCTCGCCCGCGGCTACGAGGTGCGCGTACTGGACTCACTGCGCACCGACGTTCACGGCCCCGCGGCCGAGGTGCAAACCGTTCCGGGCCCGGGCCCGGAACGTGGGCGCATGATGGAACGTGGGCCCGGTTTCTTGGCCAGGGCCCGGAACATGAGGCCGGCGGGGCTGGACCCACGGGTCGAGTTCGTGCATGGGGACGTGACCGACCCCGCGATCGTAGCCGGCGCCCTTACCGACATCGACGTGGTCTGTCACCAGGCCGCCAAGGTCGGCCTCGGCGTGGACTTCGCCGACGCCCCCGATTACGTGCACAGCAACGAGGTCGGGACGGCCGTGCTGCTGGCTGCGATGGCCGCGCGGGGCATCCGTCGTCTGGTGTTGGCATCGTCCATGGTCGTCTACGGCGAGGGCAGCTACCGAGGCCCAAACGGCTTCACCCGGCCCGGCCCTCGCCTCGCCAGCGACCTCGATGCCGGACGTTTCGATCCCCTCGACCCGGGCACCGGGGAGCCGCTCGAGCCCGTTCTGGTCAGCGAATCCGATCCGCTGGACCCGCGCAACGTCTACGCGAGCAGCAAACTCGGCCAGGAATACCTCGCGACCGCGTGGGCCCGCTCGACCGGCGCACGCGTCGCGGCCTTGCGCTACCACAACGTCTACGGTCCGGGCATGCCGCAGAACACGCCTTATGCCGGAGTCGCCTCATTGTTTCGCTCAGCACTCGAGCGCGGCGAAGCTCCCCGCGTGTACGAAGACGGCCGGCAGCGCCGCGACTTCGTACACGTACGGGACGTCGCCGCTGCCAACGTCGCCGCGCTCGACTTTACCGGGCTTGATTACACACCGCGGGCTGCCGGCCTTGGCCCAGTGCCTCCGGACTCCGCATCTGCTGAAATCGCGTCCACCTGCTCGATAAATTCTGATTCCGGAATATTTCGTGCGTTCAACGTCGGCAGCGGAATCGTTCACACCATCGGTGACATGGCGACCGCCCTTGCCGCGGCGGCGGGCGGCCCAGCGCCCATCGTGACCGGCGAGTATCGGCTCGGCGACGTGCGGCACATCACGGCGTCGTCCGAGCGCTTGCGACAAGAACTCGGCTGGTCGGCGCAAATCTCTTTCGACGACGGAATGCGCGAGTTCGCCACCGCCCCGCTACGCGCCGCAGTGCGCCCCTGATACCGGCCCGCTTCGTCTTTTGGGGGCGAATTCAGGAAATCGGGTGCGGCTGATACGGACACGCCTTGTTTTCGGGGCCGAACGAGCTGGCCGCAGGTAAATTTCCTGAATTAGCCGCCGACACTGCCCGTGACGAGCCGTCCGAACCAACCCCGACCACCGGTCAGCCAAGCGGATGCTGCGGCAGCAGCAAATCAAACCGGCACCCGCCTTCAACATTGGTCACCGTCACCTGCCCGTGATGGGCCTCAGCGATGCCCCGAACGATCGCGAGTCCGAGCCCGGCCCCACCGCTTTGACCGCCGGTTCCCCAAGCGGACACCGTGCGCGGCTCGCTCGCCCGCCATCCGGCCTCGAACACCCGGCCGAGGTCTGGTTCGGGGATACCTCCGGCCGCATCGACGATCGAGATGATCGCCCGCCCGTCAACGTGCTGGGTCGCGGAGACCACGATTGCGCTGTCGGCCGGCGAATGCTGGATGGCGTTCATCACGAGGTTGCCAACCGCGCGGGCGAGCTTGCGGGCATCCGCTTGCAGTATCAGACCGCGCTCGCCCTCGAAGCGCAGGTCGAGCGACTTCGCGAGGGCAACCGGCGCCAAGTCGGCAACCGTGTCGCTGATCAGGTCATACAGGGATATCCGTTCGAGCGACAGCTGCAGCGCTCCCGAATGAATTTTCGACAGTTCAAACAGGTCGTCGACCATGCCGCTGAGGCGGTCGACCTGCCCGCGTATCTGCACGTGGTACCGCTCGGGGTCTGGCGCCATGCCGTCTTCCAGCGCCTCGGCCATGGCCCGGATTCCGGCGAGCGGGGTGCGTAGATCGTGGGAGATCCAGGCTATGATTTCGCGTCGGGAGGCCTCGATGCGCCCCTCCCGTTCGCGGGATTCAGCCAGCCGATCGGCGGTTGCGGCCAGTTCCCCGGCGAGTGCTGCGAACTCCGTACTCGTATGCCCATCGGCGGATATACCCGATTCGCCTCGTCCGATGCTCGCGGCGGCGGCCCGAAAATACCTGTTGTCGCGTGCGAGCGAGCGTCCGAGCAGCGCTGCCATCATGAGTGACACGATGCCAGCTACCGCTGCAACCACGCAGAAAACAATCAGATCGTGCGTCGACAGATACATCAGCGAGGCGACCGCTGCGGTTCCGCTCAGCACCGATGCGACGGTGGCGAAGGCGACGACGACGATCTGGGTTACCAGCGACCCGCGCGACAGCAGCCGCAATGCGAGCAATCCGAGTGCGCCCACGACCAGCGCGCAGCCGAGTGCTATGCCGACGACCGCGGCGAACACCGACGCTGTCATGTCGTGTCGCCGGCGTTCTGTGCACCATCCGTGTTCTGTGCGCCCCGCGAAGTCCCGGCGTCCTCCGCCGACACCGCGACATCCGCAGCCCCCGCGCCCAGGGGCACAGGGTCGAACCGGTAGCCGACCCCCCAGACCGTGTTCAACACGAGCGGATGCGCCGGGTCGGCTTCGATCTTCTCCCGCAGCCGCCGCACGTGCACGGTCACCGTGGACAGGTCACCGAATTCCCAGCCCCAGACCGAGCGCAGCAATTCCTCGCGGGTCAGCACCTTGGACGGGCGCCAGATCAGGTAGGCGAGCAAATCGAATTCGCGTGCGGTGAGTACGAGAGCGGTCCCGCGCAGGCGAATTTGGTGCGCGGCCAGGTTGAGGGTGAACTCGCCGGCCTCGAGAATTCCCTCCGGGATCGACTCAGACCGGCTGCGCCGCAGCACCGACTGCACCCGCAGCACGAGTTCCCGCGGCGAGAACGGTTTCACCAGATAGTCGTCGGCGCCAGCCTCGAGTCCGGCGATGCGGTGCTCTTCCTCGCCGAGCGCGGTGAGCATGATCACCGGCAGGGCGCCCCAATTCTGCCGAATACGCCGACATACTTCGATGCCGTCGAGCAGCGGGAGCATTCGGTCGAGCACGACCAGATCGGGCGGTACCGCCTCGGCTCGGCGTAGTCCGGCGAGTCCGTCGGCGGCTTCGTCGACGATGAATCCGGCGGAGCGCAGGTACTGTCCGACCACCTCACACACCAGCGGATCGTCCTCGATGACGAGCACACGGCGCCCGGTCAGAGCATCGGCTTGCGGCGGCGCGAAATGTTGGGAGGGGGGCACCCCCTCAGACTAGGCGCGCGACCTCGGTACCGCGCGACCGGTCTGGTCGCCCGGTCAACGGAGGCCCCGCTCGGACCACCACCAACCGTTCGGGGCCGGGGCCCGGACCGTGGGGTGGGCCCGGTCGACCGTTCGGCTTGGCTGGTATTTGTCTGGTGTAGAGCTGCTGCGCATCCTTCCCCGGTTCGTAAGCTCTTTCGCCCCGAATGCTCAGACGCCGTGCTTAGTCTCTAACCATGACGAGTATTCGGGTTGACGTCGTGCTGCCCTGCCTGAACGAAGCGCAGGCGCTTCCGTGGATTCTCGAGCGGATGCCCGCCGGCTACCGGGCGATCGTGGTCGACAACGGATCTACGGACGGTTCGGCTGACCTTGCCCTTGCCTTCGGCGCGCACGTCGTGCATGAAACCCGTCGCGGGTTCGGCGCCGCCGCCCACGCCGGACTCCTCGCCGCGACCGCGCCGATCGTCGCGTTCTGCGACGCCGACGCATCAATGGACCCGCGCGACCTGCCACTCGTGGTCGACCCTATCGCTCAAGACGACGCCGATCTCGTGCTCGGACGACGCCGCCCAACCACCCGAAATGCCTGGCCGCCGCATGCCCGGTTAGCAAATACCTATCTTTCTTGGCGACTGCGCCGAATAACAGGTGTGAACATTCATGACCTCGGCCCCATGCGGGCCGCCCGCCGCGACCACCTGCTCGCCCTCGATCTGCACGACCGCCGCAGCGGGTATCCGCTCGAGATGTTTCTCAGCGCTGCCGCGGCAAATTGGCGCATCCGCGAGGTCGACACCGGCTACGCGCCGCGGGTTGGCCGCAGCAAGGTAACCGGGACCGTGCGCGGCACCCTCACCGCCATCCACGACATGTCCGGCCTGCTCCGCGCTACCAGCACCATCCGGAACGATAACGACGCCAGTGTCAGCGCCGACCGAACCAGCAGCGTCACCAGCGCTGCCCGCGCCAGCCGCAGCGGGGGCCGCTCATGACCACCATCGTCGTCATCGCCAAGGAATGCCTGCCCGGCAAGGTCAAGACCCGTTTGCACCCGCCGCTCTCGCTCGAGCAGGCCGCTCTTCTCGCCGCATCGAGCCTCGCCGACACCCTCAAGGTCGCCGTACAGCTACCCGCGACACGCCACATTCTCGCCTTCGATGGTGTCACCCCGCCGCCAGAGGCATCCGATTGGCAGATTCTGCCGCAAACCAGCGGCGCACTCGACGAGCGCCTCGCCGCCATCTTTGACCACCTCGACGAGCCCACCCTGCTGCTCGGAATGGACACTCCGCAGATCAGCGCCGAGATACTCGCACCAGTATTCCAAAACTGGAATGAAACGGATGCCTGGTTCGGCCCCGCCAACGACGGCGGATTCTGGGCACTCGCGCTGAAAAAACCCAGCGGCGCGCTGCTCCGCGGCATCCCAATGAGCCGCTCCGACACCGGCGCACACCAGCTGCAACGCCTCGACCAAGCGGGCCTAACGGTGCGCCTGCTACCCGCGCTCACCGACATCGACACCATAAGGGATGCCCACACCGTCGCCGCGATCGCCCCCCACACGCGTTTCGCGCGTGCCTTCGAGGAGATGCGGACGTCCGCTCAACCCGGTAATGCGAACCTACGCGCCCCCGAACAGCGCACGACGAATCAGCCCCCTGCGGATGGGCGAGCTGCCGACGTCTGCACCCCGCACCTGCACGCGGCGGCCCTGCGTACTGCCGAACTGCAGGCGGCCGACCTGCTCACGCTGACCGGGACACGCTCGTGAGCCTGGTCTCCCCGCGCTTCTGGGATCAGCCGGGAAAATGGCCCGTCAGCGAGGGTGCGGTCGGCGCTGACCGATTCGTTTCCGAGTTCGTCGGGCAGCTGGTCGCGCATGCGGCAGCGGACCGTTCGGCCGCAGACCAGACGACGACCGACCGGTTTCGCCGCCCGACTACCTTCGGTTCCGGCGGATCCGAACCGTACGCCCAGGCCCTGCAGAGCGACGACAATGTGCTCTACCTGCACGGCCGCCGCCACGACGCCGATCCGGAAACTGCCGCCAGCGTTTCCACCATGCACGCCGGACGGTGGAGCGCCGGAGCCGATGCGACCGACCGTTCCCTACTTGCAGTCGTCGCCGGACCGGTGCTCGACATCGGCTGCGGACCGGGCCGAATGATCCGGGCAGCGATGAACGAAGGCCTCGACGCACTCGGTGTCGATGTGTCACCGACCGCCGTGCGGATCGCCCTCGCCGCCGGACTTGCCGTGCTGCACCGCTCCGTCTTCGATCACATTCCGCTCGCGGGAACCTGGGCAACCCTGCTCCTAGTCGATGGCAATATCG
Organism: Cryobacterium sp. Y62; assembly: GCF_002929785.1. Taxonomy (NCBI): domain Bacteria; kingdom Bacillati; phylum Actinomycetota; class Actinomycetes; order Micrococcales; family Microbacteriaceae; genus Cryobacterium; species Cryobacterium sp. Y62. Next base: position 90,585 of record NZ_PJJK01000108.1, read on the forward strand.
GCATCGGCGGCGACCCCGACGCGCTCCTCGAACGCTGCGCCGCGCTGCTCGCCCCCGACGGCGTGCTCGTCGTCGAGGTGCACCGCGACCCCGAACACGACCTCGCCTATGTTGGTACCCTGCACGACGCCGCCGGACACACGAGCGACGCCTTTCCCTGGGCCGAACTCGGAGTCAACGCCCTGTGTCGCCGGGCCGCAAAAGCAGGTCTAACTCCGGTCGCCGAATGGTCCCGAGGTGGCCGCGCCTTCGCCCGCCTCGCTCGCGCTTAGTCGTTCATCTTCCCCGCTTCGGTCAGGTGGGCCGGATCAAGGAAGTCACGAGTCTGTCCGTGCACCGTCGATCTCCAATGTCTGAGCGCGGAGTGGATGACCCGTTGACACCGCGGGCCGCGTGCGACACGGTCACCGCACGGAGTTCTCCTGCGGCACAGCGCGCCGCCCCCGCAGCATCGCCCACGCCGACACGACCACCGTCAGCACAGCGAGCACGAGCCAGAAAATCCCAAGGTTGAGCCCATAATTCAGCGGCAGCACGGTCGGATTCGCCGGAGCAAAGTTTTTCGCCACGATCGTCGGCACCGCAACGAGCGACACAATAGATCCGACCACAATTGCGCCCTGCACGATCGCCATGACCGTGCCAGTCACCCGTCGCCCGGCCCGCCGCAGAGCAATCCCGAACGCAAACACGATCGGCGCCAAAAAAACATCGTGCAGCACGATCGCCGCCGCAATCCACAGGGCCACTCCGGGAATCCGGGTCAGCCGAACCGAATCGAACATCACGAACGCGCCCCAGGCCAGCAGCAACACGCCAGCCCCCAGCAGCACCAAACGGATGCTCCGCATCCGCCGGCTGGTCGACGGCGCGATCCCGGCTGGCGGCGGATACAGGCCGGTCCCAGCGTTCTCGGTTGACGTGGTCGCGGAACTTTTCTGGGCACCCACTCCGGTCTTCACACCGATGTCATCGCCGGCCGCCTCGCCACGTGACCCGCGCGCATCCGCTCTCATAATTCGATCGCCTCGATTCGGCTCAGCCATTTGGTCTGCAATACCCCAGGCCGCCCCGGCGCGATCATGCGGGCCGGATAGCCATGCTCGAGGTCGAGCGTTTCGCCGTTCAGCTCGAGGGCCACGAGCGTGAGCGAGTCGCGCACATATTCCCGGCCCATCTGGGTTTTGCTGAAGCTGCCGCGTTCTTCCAAGCTGATCAAACGAAACGAGGTCTCCGGGTCGGCGCTCATCAGGTCGGCGAGGTCGCGCAGCCGCACACCGCGCCACGTCGCCATCTGACTCCAGCCCTCGACGCAGGCGATCGGCAGCCGGACCTCGGTCTGTGGCAGGGCGACCAGTTCGGCCCGCGTGAAGGAGCGTTCGGTGCCGGCCACCGCGAGGGTAAGAGTCCACGTTGAAGCGAGGGCGGTAACCGCCACCTGCGCCTGTTCGCTGGTGCGATTCACCGGAACGCCCTGCTGGCCGACGCCCTTCTTGCGCGGCGCGAACAGGTTGACCGCGTTCAGCGGTGTGAAGGTCTGTCCGGCGGTCAAGGCCACGACGGCCGTCGTGGCGACGCCGACGGTGGTGAGAAATCCGCGCCGGCTGACCCGCGAAGACGGGCGCGGCGTCGCATCGATGTAGTCGAGCACCCGCCCGGTGAGGCCCCCCTGCCGAGTCGTGCCCCACAGGCGCACCGCCTCCGCATTAGACGCCCGGTCGGCCGACACCGCGTCGACCAGATGATTGCCGGCGCCCGAGTCAGAACCCGAGTCAGAACCCGCACCGTCACTCGACGGCTTACTCCAATACCGCGTAATTAGCGGCAGCTTGACCGCGATGTGAATGACCAGCAGCCCGATCAGAACCCAGCCAAGCGCAAAGTGCACCTGCCGAAACGGAAATGGCCACGGATACCACTGAAACGTGTTGAGCAGTCCGATCGTAATCTGCACGAGCGAGGCCCCCACGAACAGAGCGATCGAGGCCCGCTCAAGAAAGTGCACGAAGCCGCGCACCGGGGGATAGGCGAACAGATCGGGAAAAACGATGTACAGCTTGGCCAGCAGCAGCGGAAAACAAGCGATTCCGGCGATAATGTGCGTGCCCTGGGTGATCTGGTACAGAAACTCGGGCCGGGTCGCAAAGCGCATCCAATCCAGCGGTTCCTGCAGAAAATGGCTGTACAGGCCGGTGCCGAAGCAGATCAAAAAGGCGGCACCGAGCAACCGCCCGATCACCGTCGCCATGCGCGGATTGCGCACCGGTGTCGCCAGCGCTCGCTGGGTCTCGTACATCAATCGCCGCATGCTTCTATTGCACCACCTGAACGCTCGCCGTGACCCCGCTGAATCCTTACGATGTGCACAAGGCCTGCCTCGCTTGATCGAGCGCGTCGGAACTACCGCAATGTCGGTGGGTGCCGTGAGCGTCATTGTTAACTACTCACAAAGACTCGTGCCGAGACTAGGGAGAAGCACGATGAAGGTTTTAGTCGCGACGGCGATGCTGGCGGGCAAACAACAAAGGGCGAAACGACGGGCCAGCGCGGGCCAGTCACACGCGTGCATTGCCGGCGAACTGGTGTGGATGATTGACCCCTGCCCAGCCAGCCGACGCAACCCCAACGGGCCGTGCGACTGTGGGTGCACCTTCACCGGAATGTGTTCAGATGGCCACACGCCGACGGCGATCGTGACCGACCTCTTTTAAATGTCGTGCGGCGACTCCATCGAAGCCATGCGCGCCAGTTTTGACAAAAAAGGCTGGTGTCCCTGTTGCACTGCGCGGCCCCTCGAGGAGGTGATCGACGAGTTGATTGCCTTCGGTAGCGGTATACCCACTGGCACACTCGTCGGCCGTTGCCTCGATTCGCTGATCCTGCTCACTGAACCCGAAGGGTGGGACTAAGCGCGGCATCCGCTGTCGGGTTGCCCGGCCTTCGTCTACTCCGTCGGCCTTGAGGGTTGGCGAGCGGTAACCCGGGAGTCTTACAGTCTGCAGGTTTCTCACGCCGCACGGCCAGAGCGCGCCGCCGGTGAGCGTGGGTACGAGAGGATGGACTGGTGCGCATAACGATCATCGCGGTCCTGCTGGTGCTCAGCGCTGCCGTCACCGCATTCAGCGCGACAACCCTCGACCTGTTCCAGGCCGACCGAGACGAGGTGCAACTCGTTCTGGTCACGGCTGCGCTCTGGGTAGTGTTCGGCCTGGCCTGCTGGCTGCTGCGCAGTGTCAGCGGCAAGGCCGTGGTCGCGTTGATCCTGGCCGGCTCCGCTCTGATCGGCGGCGCAGCCATGGTTGGCCCGCCCAACACGAGCACCGATTCGGCGCGCTATGCCTGGGATGGCATCGTGCAAAATGCAGGAATCAGCCCCTACTCCTTCACTCCAGCGGATGCCCGCCTCGATTCCCTGAGACCAGACTGGCTGTTCCCGGCGCCCCAGACTGCGGCCGACGGAGGGGAGAAATGTGTCGGTGAACGCATCGCCACCGCCCGCACGACCGACGGCGACCTGCTCTGCTCCGCCCTGAATCGCACCGCTGTGCCCACGATCTACCCTCCGGCCAGCGAAATTTTCTTTGCCAGCGTGCGTTTCTTCACCGGCCCGGAGCCGGCCTATTGGCCGCTGCAACTCGCCGGTCTGCTGCTCAGTCTGGGCACCACGGTCATGCTGCTGGTCGGCATGCGCCGCCGCGGCCTCGACCAACGCAACGTCGCCCTCTGGGCCTGGTGTCCGCTGGTCGCGACCGAGGCCATCACCAACTCCCACGTGGATATGCTCGGCGTCATCTTCGTGGTTGCGGCCGTCTTCCTAATGTCTTCGAAGAAGGTTTGGCGCGGCGGCATTGCCCTCGGAATCGCGATCGGCACCAAGCTCATCCCGGTGCTCGCAGCGCCGGCGCTGCTTAGGCGCGGCGGCTGGCGCCTGGTGACGGCATCCGTTCTGAGTTTTGCGCTGCTTTATGTTCCCTATGTACTGGCGACCGGTATCGGGGTGCTCGGCTACCTGCCCGGCTACCTGAGCGAGGAGGGATACCAGGACGGGTCGCGGTTTGCGCTGGTGTCTCTGGTCGCGCCGGGGGCATCCGCTGTAATTGTCGCCGGCCTGATTCTGGCCATTGTCGCCGTGGTCGTGATTCTCAAGACCGACCAGAACCAGCCGTGGGTCGGCCAGCTCGTAATGATCGGCACAACCCTGCTCGTACTCAGCCCCCGCTACCCCTGGTATGCGCTGCTGCTGCTGCCGTTCGTGGCGCTCAGTGGCCGCTGGGAATGGCTGCTCGTGCCGATGGCGCTTACGCTGAGGCTACTGGTGCCGAGCGTTCCACTCACCCGAGCGTCGATCGCGGTCGCAGTGATCGTGATCGTCGTAATTTCCCTGCATCGCGCTGGCCCGGGCTCAGTCAAGCGGATGCTGCATCCCCTGCGGCGACTCCGCCCCGCCTGACCGCCCCGGTGCCGCGAGCCGCAAGGGGCACCCGGACACGCAACAATCGGGGCCCGCCATGTGGCGAGCCCCGATTCGTGCTGTGCAGCCGAAAGCTGTGAAGAAGAACTACTTCGTGGCGGCGGTGATGGTCGCGATACCCACGAGCATCTGGTCGGTGACGGCGTCGGTGCTAAAGGTGGAGTTCAGCAAGCCAGCGGCCACCGAGGAGATGTGCACTGTGGTACCGGCGAGGATGGCGTTGTCGCCGTCCATCTCAAGCGGCTTCAGGGTTCCACCGTAGAGGTCGAACAGCAGCTCCTGGTTTGCAGCGGACTCGCCGTTGACCGAGACGTCACCGAAGAGCTCCGAGGTGCCCGGGTCGATGGTGAAGTTGGTCAGCTCGACGACGATGTCACCGGCGGTTAGCGAGAAGCCGGATCCCTCGTGCTCGATGGAGCCTTGAACGTAGGGGCGGTAATCTTCGGCCGGGTCGTAGTAATCCACGTTTCCACCGGTGATCGGAAAGTGCAGGCTGCCTTCTTCCAACGTGGCCGTTCCCACGGTTCCGGCGTTCAGGCCGAGGCTCGTCAGGGCGGCACCGAAGTCGGCGTCGAGCAGCACTGCGGTGTCCACACCAGACAGGCTGGGGATCGAGGCGAGCGGTGTCGGCGTGGCGTCCGCGGAGCTCGATGAGCTCGCGGCGGGCGCCGGGGACGAAGTGGTGGCTTCAGCCGAGCAGCCAGCGAGGCCGGCGATAAGAATTCCGGCGGAGGCGAAACCGATGGTGGCCTTGGTGAATGTGCGCATGGGATGAATCCTTTTCTGTCGATCGAGCAGGTGATGTTGGGGTCTGCTTGGTGTTCGGTTCCACCCCCGAAATGGTTTGGAATTGTCCCAATCCGTTACCGTTCTGTTACTCAATTCAGCAAACGCCCAGATAGTACTGGCGCGCCAAACACCCCTCGATCCCGGTCCTGGCCAGCGATCGACGCGTCTCAGCCGAGCGGATGCCGCGTCCCGCCCGTGGCCCGCGTTTTCGAAGTTGCCACTGGTTTGAACACATGCCAGCATCTCAATCACGTGCCGCGACGAATCGCACGGCGGTTTCGGTCAGTGGTTGCCCGACCCGCGCACAGCACGGTTTCCGCGGTCCAAGCGGCGGCGGCCTAGAAGTGGCGGAAGCGATCCGGCGCGAGATCCCACGGGTCTTTGCCGAGCAGTTCGGCGACTCCGCGAAAGACGCAGGTCTCGATCATCATGCGCTGGTGCATTTCATCGTTTTCGTCCAGGCGCGACAGGCGCTGAATCGGCAGCCGGTAGAACACCACCCGATTTGTTTCCGGCGTGACCATCCAGCGCTCCACGCCGATGCCCGGTATCACCGAGCGCGGTCCGGACGCCACCTCGAACACGGCGTGGCCGAGTTCTTCTGGCCAGACGCCGCGCAGATACTCGATCGTGGAGGCGACCGTCATGTCGAACAGATCGATCCGGGTGCGCAGCGGCGGCAGAAACGGGCCGGTCGCCGAGCTGCGAATTCCTCGGCCGTGCCGGTCCCGCCCGCGGCCGCGTACGGTCGGTTCGGGCGCTGCAGAACGTCGAGATCGGGCCATGCTGCCATCCTACGGCCGCTGCCGCGGCCGCTCCGGCCGCCGGATGCGGCCACTTCTGATCCGAACGGATGCCGCCCCGACCTGGTCGCACCACCCTTCCCGGCATTCCGTGCGCAGTGAGCAGCACCGGGCGCGAAACCAGTCCGGCGCAGCATCACGAAATCTAGCGCGGCTGCGGCGTTCCCCGCGAGGTCAGAGCGAGCGGAACCGGGTCGGAGCTGACCCCGGCAAACCGACCGGCGGCATCCGCTTCGATGAAACCCGGCAGATTGGGCTCGCGGGTCGGGCCCTCGAGCACGCGCCCGGCTCAGATTCCGGCCGCACGGATGGGTTCGGCGCGATCAAAGCGGAACGGGCCGAGCGGGCCGTCGGCGGGGGGCCGCGTAGGTGCCGGTGATCGTGTCGACGATGGCGGAGAACACGTCGGCGCAAGCCGCGCAGAACACGATCACGTGCTGTCCGGCCAGTTCGAGCACCTGGATCACCTTAGTCGCCACGGCGTGGCCGATTCGTTGAATTTTGGGTGCGCGATCGTGACTTCCGGCCGGCGTAGAAGAGGTGCCTTGGCATCATCAACGCCGGCCCGGAATACTTCGGGTTCGACAGGGTCGGCTTCTTCGGCAAGGAAAGCCTCGCCATGGTCACCTTCGCGTTCGTTCTGCGAAACTGGAAGGGGTACGACAAGGTCTTCAGCATCCTTCTGATCGCGCTCATGGTGCAGGGCCTTCTCATCCTGGTTCCAACTTCATCCTGCTCCGCAACTTCATCCTGCTCCGCAGCTTCAGCTTGGTGAAAGATCTCGGGCTGCTGAATACCATCGTCGGAATCACCTTGCCGGCTTGATCCACCCTGACCAGCGGTCTCTGGGGTGACACCTACAACTTTGATGACCCGCGCTTCCAGGGGGCCATCGACTGGTGGTATTCCCTGGTCGAGAAGGGCGACATGCCCTCGTTCGAGGCGCAGGTAGGCATCGGCTGGCTCAGCACGGCCGGCGGCAGCAACCCGGCGAAGTTTCTGATTTCCGAGCCCGACGCCGATGCGCTCAACCGCGTGCGCGTTGCGCAGCCCACCGGGGAAGCTGGAACGATTCAGGCCCAGTCCGCGCCGGGGCTGGACGGAATCATCGTTAGCGGCGCCACACTGGCTCAGGTCGGCTTGCACCCGCTGATTCTGCTGCCGGAAACCGCTCTTCTGTTCGAACTTCACTGCGTGTTTGAGCTGGACGACTAGTGTCCAGACCGGCCGTTGGCGTGGTAGAGTCTTGACCGGAACAGAGTGTCATTGACATGGAGTTCCTAACGGGGCTCGAACCGAGCAACTCAAGTTACCGCAGTAATTTCGAACGGTCGCGACCCCGAGGCCTTCGAGGTTCAGCTCATCGTTGACGGCAGCGGGTTCACGTCCTGGGCGCGCAGCGCGGCGGCGATCGCTATCCAGAGTCGCTTCAACGGACTGGCCACATAAACGTTGGAGCCTGCCCGGTAATGCCGCTGCCGCCGGTAGCCTTGACAGCAATGACATTCCGTCCGTGTTCCCGCGTTGCCTGCCTCGAACCATCGGTGGCCACGCTCACCTTTGACTATCGGGATTCCCTGGCCGTACTCGGCCCGCTCGCCAGTCGCAAAGAACCGCACAGCTTCGACCTCTGTTCCCGGCATGCGGAGCGAACGACCGCTCCGCAGGGCTGGCAGCTGATGCGGCACCGTCTCGTCGCCGACGAACCGGATCCTTCCAATTAGCCTGCCCCGACTTGCCCGAAAGCTTCGTCCCGCTGCCGAACCCGCGGCTGACCCGGCCCGCTGCCCTGCCCGTCTACTCGGTCGCCTCGGCATCGCCGACGACCGGCCGTCTCGTCCCGCTGGAATTACCCTGTAGACAAAACCGGGACACTCCGGCCCGGCCGTCTCGGCCCACTGGCCGCCTGCCGACGAAAGCAGGCAGCATCCGTTCTGTGGCCGGCTGGGAATATCAGCGTGCGGTCGTTTTTTTGTTGGGGCCGTTCAGACGGAAATGGCAAGATAGCAGCATGACTGTCGCCTCGGCCACCGCGCCCCCCACATTCACCTATAAGATTGCCGATTTGTCGCTTGCCGAGGCTGGGCGTCACCAGCTGCGCCTGGCTGAGAACGAGATGCCGGGGCTGATGGCCCTCCGCCGCGAATTCGGCGAATCCAAGCCGCTGGCCGGCGCCCGCATCGCCGGATCCCTGCATATGACCGTGCAGACCGCCGTGTTGATCGAGACCCTCGTCGCGCTCGGTGCTCAGGTGCGCTGGGCCAGCTGTAACATTTTCTCGACGCAAGACGACGCGGCCGCCGCGATCGCGGTCGGCCCCGCCGGCACAGTGGAGGCCCCCGCCGGTGTTCCCGTGTTCGCTTGGAAGGGCGAAACGCTCGAGGACTACTGGTGGTGCACGTCGCAGATCTTCGACTGGAGCGCCGAAGCGTCCGCCGCCGGAGCCAGCTGGACCGGACCGAACATGATCCTCGACGATGGCGGCGACGCCACGATGCTTGTACACAAGGGGCGTGAGTTCGAATTAGCTGGCGTCGTACCAGCGGATGCTGCCGGTGACAGCCACGAGTACAGCGTCATCCTCGCCGCCCTCCGTCAGTCTCTGGCCGAATCGACCGACCGCTGGACCCTGGTCGCCGTCGATCTGATGGGTGTCACCGAAGAAACCACCACCGGCGTGCATCGTCTCTATGAGCTCGCCGCGAGCAAGGAACTGCTCTTTCCGGCCATCAATGTGAATGACTCGGTCACCAAGAGCAAGTTCGACAACAAGTACGGCATTCGTCACTCGCTGCCGGACGGTCTCAACCGCGCCACGGACGTGCTGATCGGCGGCAAGGTCGTCTTCGTCGCCGGTTATGGTGACGTCGGCAAGGGCGCCGCCGAAGCATTGCGCGGCCAGGGTGCCCGCGTGATCGTGAGCGAGATCGACCCGATCAACGCCCTGCAGGCCGCAATGGACGGTTTTCAGGTCGCCCGCCTCGATTCCGTCGTCGAACAGGTCGATATCTTCGTCAGCGGCACCGGAAACTTCAACGTCATCGGCGTCGACCACATGTTTCGCATGAAGCACCTCGCCATTGTCGCCAACGTCGGTCACTTCGACAACGAGATCGACATGGCCTCGCTCGAGTCATTGCCGGGCGCCGTCAAGGTTCAGATCAAGCCGCAGGTCGACGAATGGCGTCTGCCGAGCGGGCGCAGTGTGCTCGTGTTGTCGGAGGGACGCCTAATGAACCTCGGCAATGCCACCGGACACCCCTCGTTCGTGATGAGCAACTCGTTCACCAACCAAGTATTGGCGCAGATTGAACTGTACGTCTCACCGGAGAAGTACCCGGTCGGTGTGTATGTGCTGCCGAAACTGCTCGACGAGAAGGTGGCGCGCCTGCACCTCGACGCCCTCGGTGTGGAGCTGACCGTACTGACCCCCGAGCAGTCCGCCTATATCGGCGTTCCCGCCGAAGGCCCCTACAAAGTAGCTCACTACCGCTATTAGCGGATGCCGGGTCTCGAGACCGGGCTGTGCGACACGCCCGGGTGGGGGGCGTTTTGACGGGTGGTGGTGGTGGCCGTAGTGTATCTATACGTACCCCAAAGGTGCGGAA